>NZ_JAKZGV010000124.1:0-479 GCF_022557375.1 Shewanella sp. MM_2022_3 | reverse complement strand
AAATAATACCACTTGTATAAGGCTTAGTATTATAGCAATAAAAGAGGGGAGTGGAGATGCAACAAAAACAAAACATACTAACGCCCACAAGGGACCTAAACGTGCTAGAATCAATAATGCTGCAACATTGCCTATATTGAGAGGTACTGCAATTGGAACGGTTACAACTGATAAATTGGCAACCAATCCAATGATAATACAATATAATAAGAATAATATTCGATGTTTCTTAATGGATTTATTATGTCTTCTAATTATTGCTAGCATGGCTAGACTCCGGTAGACCTATAACAAATTTTGTACCCGAAGGCCCTGTGTAGTCAAGAGTAATAAATCCATTGTGTTGCTCTACTATAGCTCTTGATATTGATAGCCCTAACCCAGTACCTTCACCAATTTCTTTTGTTGTAAAAAAAGGTTCAAAGATATGTGGTATATCAGTCTCATGTATACCGTTCCCATTATCCTTTATTTCAATG
>NZ_JAKZGV010000123.1:0-584 GCF_022557375.1 Shewanella sp. MM_2022_3 | reverse complement strand
AATTATCTCATATAACAAAAACAATGACACAATATACTTTAAGCACCGTTCTTTTTTAGAATTTTTCTACGCTAGAAGTTTATCATCAAAATATAAAGTTACTTTAGATGCAGATATATTTCACCCTTATGCCATAAACACTTATTTCTTTTATGTTGGACTCAAGAGAGACTGCCCAGAATTACTTGATGAAATATCTCAAATCCCATTAAACCATGAAGGGCATAGAATCTCTCGACTTGTAAACATGGCAGGATTTCTCCTTGCCGGTTACCAAAGCCCATACGCTAACATTAAAAATATAGTAAAGGAAATGTTCATAGACGCTGGCATGTATTACAAAAACATTCTTGATGGCGAAAGTAACAAAATATTTTCAAAAATACCCCCAATTCATATTCTAGCTATTTTCAAGTCCTTAATGGAATATGGCTATGGTTATAAATTCTTTAATAATGCCCTTAATGAAATTTCAAAAGAGATAGAAAAAGAGTCAAATAATTCCGACGAGTCAATTTACAGCTTGTTCTTAATTTCCGCCGTAAAAAGCTATTTATCAAGTAAAAATGAATATGATGAATTCA
>NZ_JAKZGV010000122.1:0-618 GCF_022557375.1 Shewanella sp. MM_2022_3 | reverse complement strand
GTAAAGAATCCACCTTCTAAAGAAGGTGGCTTTGTTTTAACCCCCTAAAAGGGGGCCTTTATTCAAGAGCAAGTTGACCCTGCTCTTGCCGCTCTACTTTCTCTTGATGCCTAACGTATCTACGGATTATTTCCTCGTTAATTCCAATCGAATCGACGAAGTATCCTCTCTGCCAAAAATGATTTCCCCAAAGTTTATTCTTACGTAGGTAAGGAAATTTACTGAATATTTTCAAAGCTATCTTACCTTTTAACGCCCCCATTAAATTCGATATAGATATCTTCGGAGGTACCTTCACCACTAAATGAACATGGTCAACTTGAACATTTAGCTCCATGACTATGCATCCCATTTGATGGCAATAAACCTGAATGCATCGATAAACCTCTTTTCCGACATTACCTTTCAATATCCGAAAGCGGTACTTTGGTGTCCAGACTATATGATATTGACATCGCCAGAACACATGCGATGCTTGCTCGTATCTACTCATGTTATTTGCCTCTTTTGACTTCGCTAAAAATCAAAGATGCATTTAACATGGGTAGGTATACAGGCAAAGCCTCAAATGATGATAACCACCTACTGAAGTAGGTGGTTTTGGGCTAAAAATAAAAA
>NZ_JAKZGV010000121.1:0-701 GCF_022557375.1 Shewanella sp. MM_2022_3 | reverse complement strand
ACATTACCGCTTGCAGCGACGAAATCTCTCCTCATTCCTCAGAAAGGCGGAAGGAAAGCCCGGGCGGTGACGCTGGAAATGAGATATGCCCGAGTGACCCTCAAAGCTCCAGCCAACAAACGCACTCAGGCAGACATCCCTCTGTATTACGTCAGTGTCGTAGAGCAAAGTCATCGTGAAGAAAAACTGGCATGGCACTTACTCACCTCAGAACCTATCACATGCTCGAAGGAGGCACTGGAGGTTGTCGGCTATTACGAGCGCCGTTGGTTGATTGAAGATTACCACAAGGTATGGAAAAGCAGTGGCACCGCGGTGGAAGAGCTGAGAATGCAGTGCCGTGAGAATCTGGAGCGTATGAGTGTGATACTGGCTTTTATCGCCACACGCTTACTCCAGCTTCGCTTTATGAAGGTATCCAAAGCGGAAGTGGCAGCACAATGTTGTGAAACGCTATTGGGTCAGAAAGCGTGGAAATTACTTTGGCTGAAAATGGAGGGACGTCCGTTACCTCAACAGGCACCCGATATGCAGTGGGCGTACGAGCGTCTGGCCAGATTAGGGGGTTGGAAAGATACCAAGCGGACAGGTCGAGCTTGTGTAGAGGTATTGTGGGAAGGATGGTTTAGGTTACAAACCATCCTTGAGGGTTACGAATTGGCCATGTCTCTCAATCACGAAGACTTGTGATCAAGAGACAG
>NZ_JAKZGV010000120.1:0-706 GCF_022557375.1 Shewanella sp. MM_2022_3 | reverse complement strand
AAAGGTTTTGTGATTTTTTTGTTGAAAGAGCTATTTTTTTCACTGTCATCATAAAAAATATCAGCACTTAATAATAATAAAGGAATATTTTTATTCATCGCACTTATTGTATTTGCAGCGGTAAGTCCATCGATAACTGGCATTTGTTGGTCTAATATGATCAGATCGTAATTTTTTAGAGATGCTAATTGTATTGCTTCTTCACCATTGACACCAAAATCTATACTTATTCCGGTATCTTTTAGGTAAATTGCTACTAAGTCTCTAATATCC
Source organism: Shewanella sp. MM_2022_3 (assembly GCF_022557375.1). NCBI lineage: Bacteria > Pseudomonadati > Pseudomonadota > Gammaproteobacteria > Alteromonadales > Shewanellaceae > Shewanella > Shewanella sp. MM_2022_3. Next base: position 433 of record NZ_JAKZGV010000120.1, on the reverse strand, counting down.
TCTACATCATCAACAAATAAGATGCTTTTCTTTTTCCAGTCTATGATGTCATTTTGAATAATGTTGATTTCATCATGCGTTATGGCAACGTTATTAATTAATTTTTCTTCGGGTAATGTGATAGAGAAACAAGACCCAATCCCAACTGTACTATGCATATTAAGTTGTAAAGACATAGCATCAGCTAATTGTTTACTGATAAATAATCCTAGACCTGTACCGCCATAATCTCTACTGGTACTGGAGTCTGCTTGAGTAAATGCATGAAATAAACTCGATGCTTGTTCAGATGAAATACCAATGCCGTTGTCGATAATTGCAATATATAACTCATTTTTATCTGTTATGTTCGCAACTAATTTTATAGTACCTTTTTGCGTGAACTTTACTGCGTTACTAATAAAGTTTAGTAATATCTGCTTAAGTCTATAAG
>NZ_JAKZGV010000011.1:0-114770 GCF_022557375.1 Shewanella sp. MM_2022_3 | reverse complement strand
TTCATCCTTAACCACAAGGAAAACATTCCTATAATTATACAATTAGCTTTAGGCCATGAAGACACAATTAATAATTACAAATCTTTAGCAATAAAAAAGGTTCAAAAAAAGATAAACAAGAACAGAAAAACATCAAAAAACTTTAACGCTGGAATTCTAAAGCTTTACAACGAATCCATAGATAATAAAATTGATTACAGTAAATTAAAAAAATAACTATCTTTAATATAAAAGATAGGTCATAAACAGTGAAAGATTCGAGGCTAGAATATCTGCAAAGATGGGACATCCATAACTCTTTTGGGTTTAACAGCCGGCACCAAGGCTACAGAAGTTCACCCCCCTCGGAGTTGCCGCAGGGCATTTGTGTTCGTTGCGTGAGCGAGGCATGGATGCCGAGATAGCGTCAGTCGAATCAGGGACGAGCGTCTGACGCGATAGCATAAGGACGCTAAATGCCCAAGGGGCTTTCAACTCCGTTGGGGACGCCGGGGGATATCCAAAAGGGGAACAGGCGCTTTTCCCCTTTTGGTCGGGTGTGGGGTGAAGCCCCACGACTTTGATTCACCTCGGCCGTTAGGCCGCAATGACTAGCAAGTTTTGCTAGCGATCACACTAAAAAAAGATGGGACCGTCAAACCACCTGCAAAAGTATACGATGTTACACTTTTGGCAACAATTTCAGTGCTTAAATCCCAAAAAGTGTAGGGAAAGATGGGACATCCATAACTCTTTTTACAATAAAGAAAAGATGGGACATCCATAACTCTTTTACAATCACTTACCCACAATGAAGGTGATAAGAATGTTATATCCAATTGCAATTGAGACTGGCGACAGTAAACACGCTTACGGAGTAGTGTTTCCAGATATACCTAACTGTTTTTCGGCAGGCGATACTTTAGAAGAGGCGTTATCAAACGCAAAGGAAGCCGTTGAAATGTACTTAGAAGAATTGGCCGAGCGTGAGGAGTTACCACCAAAGGCTAGTGATCTGGCTACCTTGCAAAAGAATAAAGATTACCAAGGCTGGGCTTGGGCGATCATCGACGTTGACTTGGAGCCCTACTTAGGCAAGGCCGTCAGAAAAAAAGGACAGGCATAACTCTTTTGGGTTTAACGAAAGATGGGACAGTCTAACCGAAAGATGGGACATCCATAACTCTTTTGGGTTTAACAGCCGGCACCAAAGCTACAGAAGTTCACCCTCCCCTCGGAGTTGCCGCAGGGCATTTGCGTTCGTTGCGTGAGCGAGGCATGGTCGTTCTCGTGCATCCATGCACTTCACGACATTCAGGCATCCTTCCTATCAGATGCCGAGATAGCGTCAGTCGAATCAGGGACGAGCGTCTGACGCGATAGCATAAGGACGCTAAATGCCCAAGGGGCTTTCAACTCCGTTAGGGGCGTCTTGGCTGATGTGAAAACAATAGGCAAGGAGGATAGGACGAGCAGTCCTCCTTGGTCGACTCTTTATTAAAAAATCAGGGGGTGAAGCCCCACGACTTTGATTCACCTCGGCCGTTAGGCCGCAATGTCTAGCAAGTTTTGCTAGCGATCACACTAGTTGGTGAAAGTGGAAATCCACTTTGCTGCCAATCTTTGGTGTAATACACCGCAAAGGTGTCGGTCGTGGCATCAAAGGATAATTCCCCGATAATTAAATCACCGAGGTGCATCTCTAGCGTAAGCGTTTTAGCTGTACTCATAGGTTAATACCAGCCGTTAGTTTCTGTGTCGCTGGTTTGAACCGAAACGATATCAATCCCCAGACCATCAAGGATTTTGAATACGGTTGAGATATAAACATCCTCACCCTTTTCAACTCGGATCAGCGTTTTTTTGGTTACGCCGCACAACATGGCCGCCACGTCTTGAGTAAGAGCAGCACTTTTCCTGCGTTCTTTAATTAACAAGCCGAGGGATTGTTGATTTAGCGGTGATGCCATTATCGTCTCCAAAAGTGTAACTTCCTACACCTTAGCCTTAATAACAGTCTCATTCAATCAAAAAGTGTATATACGTACACTTTTTGATTGTTGATAATGACAAACCCACTAAAAGTGTACAATGTTACACTTTAAAAGCAATTTTCAATGCTTAAAACCCAAAAAGTGTAGGTAAGTACACCTAGCTTGAAAAACGCCGCTTCCCCCAATTACCAGTCCAAAAACAAAACCCCGACTCAGTTACCTGAGTCGGGGCTTTCATTTTTCTCTTACAAGAAGTTGGGTTTTAAGCGATTAAGCTAAAGACCACCGATACTTTTTGCGCAGGATAAATCGTGTTAGTACAAGGCGCTGTGAGCGTAGCATACGTTGTTTGTATGTGAGCGAGCAGCAACGCCGTAATCACCGATTTAAACCAGCAAAAATTACATCATGCCGCCCATTCCGCCCATTCCACCCATACCGCCCATATCAGGCGCATCAGACTTTGGCAGTTCAGCTACCATTGCTTCGGTGGTGATCATCAGGCCTGCGATAGACGCTGCGAATTGCAGTGCGCTACGGGTTACTTTAGTTGGGTCAAGGATACCCATTTCTAACATGTCACCGTAGGTGTCGTTGCCCGCGTTGTAACCGTAGTTACCGCTGCCGTTTTTAACGTTGTTCGCCACAACTGAGGCTTCTTCACCTGCGTTGGTCGCGATTTGACGTAGTGGCGCTTCCATTGCACGTAGGGCAATAACCACACCGTGTTTTTGGTCTTCGTTAGCTACTTCAACGTCAGCAATCTTAGAAGCTACACGTACCAGAGCAACACCGCCGCCAGGAACCACACCTTCTTCAACCGCAGCACGGGTTGCGTGCAGCGCGTCTTCTACACGAGCTTTTTTCTCTTTCATTTCAACTTCGGTCGCAGCACCGACTTTGATTACCGCAACGCCGCCAGCTAATTTAGCCATACGCTCTTGCAGTTTTTCTTTGTCGTAGTCTGAAGTTGATTCTTCGATTTGTTGCTTGATTTGGCTAACGCGCGCTTCGATTTGCGCTTGTTCACCGTTACCATCGATGATGGTGGTGTTGTCTTTAGTGATCACAACACGCTTAGCAGTACCTAAATCTTCTAGGGTTGCTTTTTCAAGCTCTAGGCCGATTTCTTCAGCGATTACAGTACCGCCAGTTAAAATCGCTACGTCTTGCAGCATGGCTTTACGACGGTCACCAAAGCCTGGGGCTTTAACCGCTGCCACTTTCACGATACCGCGCATGTTGTTAACAACTAGCGTAGCTAAGGCTTCGCCTTCAACATCTTCGGCAACGATCAGTAATGGCTTACCAGTTTTTGCCAGACCTTCAAGGATTGGTAACAGTTCGCGGATGTTAGAGATTTTCTTGTCGACTAACAGTACGAATGGGTGATCTAATTCAACGCTGCCGGTTTCTGGCTTGTTGATGAAGTATGGAGACAGGTAACCACGGTCGAACTGCATACCTTCTACTACGTCCAGTTCGTTTTCCAGTGCTTGGCCTTCTTCAACGGTGATCACACCTTCTTTACCGACTTTTTCCATTGCAGTGGCAATGATTTGGCCGATTGACTCGTCAGAGTTTGCAGAGATAGTACCTACTTGAGCGATCGCTTTTGAGTCAGCGCAATCTTGAGAAAGGTTTTTCAGTTCAGCAACGGCGGCAATCACGGCTTTATCGATACCGCGCTTTAAGTCCATTGGGTTCATACCCGCTGCAACGGCTTTTAAGCCTTCAGTGACAATGGCTTGTGCCAGAACAGTTGCAGTAGTGGTACCGTCACCGGCGGCGTCGTTGGCTTTAGAAGCAACTTCTTTCACCATTTGCGCGCCCATGTTTTCGAATTTGTCTTCTAATTCGATTTCTTTTGCAACAGACACACCGTCTTTAGTAATCAGTGGTGAGCCAAAGCTCTTGTCTAATACTACGTTACGGCCTTTAGGGCCTAAGGTCACTTTAACTGCGTTAGCCAGAATGTTTACACCAGCCAGCATTTTTACGCGTGCGTCGTTACCAAATACAACTTCTTTAGCTGCCATAATTGAATATCCTTTACATTTTTAATGATTAATTGGAATGTCGAATTGATGTCGTGGATTAACCTACGATGGCCATCAGGTCAGCTTCCGACAGGATCAAGACTTCTTGACCGTCGATTTTTTCTTTCTTAACACCGTAACCTTCATTGAAGATCACTACATCACCCACTTTCACATCCAGAGGTCTTACAGTGCCGTTTTCTAAAATACGGCCATTACCTACTGCAAGGACTTCCCCGCGAGTCGATTTTTCGGCGGCGCTGCCTGTTAATACAATGCCACCCGCAGAAGTTGATTCAACTTCTAAACGCTTAACGATTACGCGGTCATGTAATGGACGAATATTCATCTATGAACTCTCCTAATGATTTAATGCCCAACAATCGAGGCGATTTTGTGATGAAAAAGAGGAGGCATTTCCGCCTTCCCCTTTGATGTGTGTGATATGGGGTTAACCCCTGCCAGATCCAAGTGCCTTTACAAAAAAAAATTCAAATTTTTGATGTCGGTTTTTTCAAGCGGGCACAATCCTGCTAGAATCTCGCCTCCGCTCGCAAACAAGGCACTATTTTCCCCATGAAAGACAGACACGGGCTGCTTAGCGCGCCAATTGGTCGTGTACTGCTCAACATGAGCCTCCCTAACTTGATTGGCATTATGACCATTCTAGGTTTTAGCCTCGCTGACACTTTTTTTATCAGCCAATTAGGGACAGAGCCTTTAGCTGCAATCAGTTTTACCTTTCCAGTAACGTTAATTATTTCCAGCATTGCTATTGGGATTGGTGCAGGCGTTTCCACTAACCTTGGCAGGCTGATTGGCTCGGGTAATGCGCCACGAGCTAAGGTATTTTTGCACGATGCGCTGCTGCTGACCTTTATCCTTATCGCCAGTTTATCCGCTCTAGGTAGTATTTTTATCGAGCCACTGTTTAGTTTACTTGGCGCCAATGAAACCAGCTTGCCACTCATTCATGACTATATGATGTATTGGTATGTGGGCGCGCCGCTGTTGGTGTTATTGATGGTGGGCAACCAAGGCTTACGCTCCACGGGCGACACTCGCTCACCAGCGATGATTATGATGCTGGCGGCGCTGATTAACTTAATCCTCGATCCTTTGCTTATCTTCGGTATTGGGCCTTTTCCGCGTTTAGAGATCCAAGGCGCAGCGATTGCCACCCTGTTCTCATGGCTTGTCGCGTTGTCGCTCTCGGGTTATTTGCTGATCATCAAGCGGCGAATGCTTGAGCGGGCGGTATTTGATATCGATAGAATGCGTGCCAACTGGAGTAAACTTGCCCATATTGCCCAGCCTGCGGCATTGATGAATTTAATCAATCCGCTCGCCAATGCGGTGATTATGGCGATGCTGGCCCATATCGATCACAGCGCCGTAGCAGCGTTTGGTGCAGGCACACGCTTAGAATCGGTGCTGTTGATTGTGGTGATGGCATTATCATCGAGCCTGATGCCGTTTATCGCGCAAAATCTCGGTGCTGGCCAACCCCAAAGGGCGAAGCAGGCTTTGCTGCTATCGCTTAAATTTATCTTTGTATTCCAAACCTTACTCTATATTCCATTGGCGTTTTTGGCCCAGCCACTCGCGAATTTATTTAGTACCGATCCGCAGGTGCTAGAGTGGTTAAGTTTTTATATTCTGGTGCTGCCCTGCGCCTATGGCCCGCTGGGAATTGTGATTATCTTTGCCACGGCGCTTAATGCGTACCATAGGCCGATGAGTTCGTTAGTGATTAACCTGTGCCGCTTAGTGCTATTGATGCTGCCACTGGCGGCGCTGGGATCTTATATTGATGGCGTAAAAGGCTTATTACTCGCGCTCCCCATCACCAACCTCTTGATGGGGATTGCCTGTTATTACTTAGCGCAGCGGATTTGCGAGCCGACCAAGGTCACGACCGCCGACGCGATTTAGGCTGTGCTTTTTAGGCTAAAACGCACATCATTGGGTGGGAAGGGCTCCTCCGATGCCTTACAAACTCGGCGCACACTTTGCGTGCTGAGATTAGTTGGTACACCTTTCGGCGCCAGTTCTTTAATAATAAAGTCGATAAAGCGTCTGCTGGCTAAGCTCACATAACGTCTTGATGGATAAGCCAAATAGCATTCGCCGGGATGGGACTCTATCTCGGGCAACAGGGTAATTAGCTGCCCTGAAGCCACAAAATCAGCCACCACTTCCGCAGGCGCATACACAATGCCGCGCCCTTGCAGGGCAAACTCTACCGCCACTTCAACACTGTTGGAGCAGAAATTTCCCCGAACCCGAACTTCCTGTTCGGCACCAATCCATAACTCATTAAAGATCTTGCCATTTGAGAGCCTAAATAAGGCCACATTATGGGACTCAATCTCCTGTGGAGTCTGCGGCATACCATGTTGCACTAGGTATTGGGGACTGGCATAAAAACGCAAATCCGTGGTGAATATCGGTCGCACCACTAAATCTAAGGTATCTAATGCGGGTTCGACCACAAAGGCTACATCGAGATTATTCTTAACCATATCAACAGATTCTGCGCTACTAATCACTTCAACCGTGAGCTTGGGATGCAGATCCATAAAACGGAAAATGGCTTGCATCAACACATTCATACTGTGGATAGGAAACATTTGAATGCGGAGATGGCCACTGATCTCAGCATCTTCGTTAGTCATCTCAAACAGAGTTTCATCGAGCTGCGCCAAGATATTCTGTGAACGTTGGTAAAAATGGCTTCCCGCCGAGGTCAGCGTCATCGAGCGGCTCTGTCGGTGGAATAGCTTGATATTCAGCTCATCTTCCAATGCCTGTAAACGCCGACTCACGGTCGATTTTGGTAAGTTAAGCAAATCCGCCGCTTCAATCAAACTGCCGGTTTCAGCGATTCGGTGAAATAACGCGAGGTCCTCTGTCTTCATTTTTAACTTAATATCAATCTCATTATGTGGGATTGATAATCCCAAAGTATCCCGTTTATTGCAACAACTTTAGCTGATATCTTCGCGCCCCTGAAATGCTGATAAATTGTTATTGAGGACTCTCCACCATGAAAGCTTATCGACTTATTCCCTTGGCGGCGTTATTGCCAGCCCTGCTTACAGCCTGCACGCCAGCGGAAAGCTCGGTACAGGCGAGTGTCATCAGACCCGTAAAACTGTTTGAGGTTGCCAAACTCGAGGGCGGAGATTTTAGAACCTTCCCCGCGCGGGTGAGCGCCAATAGTCGCGCAGAATTGTCCTTTCGCATTTCTGGGCAACTTACAGAGTTGGCGCTGGTAGAAGGGCAAAGTGTTAACCAAGGTAGCCTATTGGCTAAACTGGACGACAGGGATGCCTATAACAATTTAATGACCCGCGAAGCAGACCATGAACTGTTAGCAGCGGATTTTCAGCGTAAAACCGAACTCCTAAAGCGTAAATTAATCTCCCAAGCCGAGTTTGATAGCGCCCAAGCACAGCTTAAATCGGCCAAAGCCGCCTTAGCGGCCGCCCGTGACCAGTTAAGTTATACCAAGCTTATCGCCCCTTTTAGTGGCACTGTGGCCAAACGTTTAGTGGATAACCACCAAATTGTGCAGGCTAATCAAGGAATATTAACTCTACAAAACAACCATTTGCTCGATGTAAGTATCCAAGTACCCGAGTCGATGGCCGCTGGTTTAAACACTTATATCCAGCAGCAAAAGTTTGTCGCTAAAGTGCGTTTTAGTGCATTAGCAGGCATGGAGTTTGATGCGAAATTCAAGGAGTACTCCACCCAAGTTACACCCGGCACTCAGGCCTATGAAGTAGTGTTTTCGCTACCACAACCCAAGGATATTCAACTACTTCCAGGGATGAGCGCTGAATTAACCCTTGCTTTAATGAAAAGCCCAGACCAAGCAGCATCGGCCATAGTGCCAGTCACCGCTATCGATAAACGCGATCAGGATGGCCGAGTCCAAGTGTGGGTCTATCAAGCGCAATCGGGCGAAGTGAAACCCACTGCTGTTACCTTGGGCCGAGTCACCAGTGAAGGTGTTGAAGTGCTTGGCGGTATTAATAATGGCGATTTAATTGTCAGTGCAGGTGTATCCCAATTATCCGACGGGATGAAAGTCAAACCACTACGCTGGCAGCGCGGAGTTTAATCCATGAATATTGCTGAGTATTCAATCCGCCACAAAGTCATCAGTTGGATGTTTGTATTACTGCTACTCGTGGGCGGTAGTGTGAGCTTTACTGGTCTTGGGCAGTTAGAGTTTCCCGAATTTACCATTAAAGAAGCCCTAGTGATCACCGCCTATCCGGGTGCATCGCCAGAGCAAGTGGAAGAAGAAGTCACCCTTCCCCTCGAAGATGCCTTACAGCAGCTCGATGCGGTTAAGCACGTAACCTCCATTAACAGTGCGGGTTTGTCGCAGATCCAAATTGAGGTCAAAGAAACCTATGACAAAACGAGCCTGCCGCAGGTGTGGGATGAAGTACGTCGTAAGGTCAACGACACCGCAGGACAACTGCCTCCCGGCACTAGCACGCCCAAAGTCTATGACGACTTTGGCGATGTGTACGGCATTTTGTTTAATCTCTCAGGGCCTGACTATAGTAACCGTGAATTAAGCAATTATGCCGATTATTTGCGCCGCGAACTGGTACTGGTGCCAGGGGTCAAAAAGGTTTCAGTTGCGGGCAGCGTAACTGAGCAGGTTGTGATTGAAATATCACAACAAAAACTCTCGGCACTGGGGTTAGATCAAAGCTATATCCACGGCCTGATTAACAATCAAAACGTGGTCTCCAACGCGGGCAGTTTAGTGGTGGGCGATAATCGTATTCGCATCCATCCCACCGGAGAATTTAGCAGTGTGCAGGATCTCGCACGTCTGATCGTCAGCCCGCCCGGCAGCACTGAGCTTATCTATCTTGGTGATATTGCCCATATAGAAAAAGATTATGATGAAACCCCTGACGTGCTCTATCACAACCGTGGCGAAGCCGCCCTCTCCCTTGGGATTTCCTTTTCAAGTGGCGTCAACGTGGTCGAAGTGGGTAAAAGCGTTAGCGAGCGCCTTGCCGAACTGGAGTCTCAGCGCCCAATAGGGATGAGCTTAGACACGGTTTATAACCAAAGTTTGGCGGTGGATGACACAGTAAATGGCTTTTTGATCAATCTATTAGAATCGATTGCCATCGTTATTGCCGTACTCTTGCTGTTTATGGGTTTACGCTCAGGCTTATTGATGGGGGTCATCTTACTGTTGACCATTCTCGGTACTTTTATCGTGATGAAAGTGCTAGGTATTGAACTGCAACTGATCTCCCTCGGCGCGCTGATTATTGCTTTGGGTATGTTGGTCGATAACGCCATTGTCGTTACCGAAGGCATTTTGATTGGTCTGCGTCGTGGCAAGACTCGCCTCGAAGCCGCCAAACAAATTGTGTCGCAAACTCAGTGGCCACTGCTTGGCGCCACCGTTATTGCAATTATCGCGTTTGCACCGATTGGCTTATCGCAAAATGCCGCGGGAGAGTTTTGTCGCTCACTGTTCCAAGTGTTGATGATTTCCTTATTTATCAGTTGGATTACCGCGATCACCCTGACACCTTTCTTCTGCCATTTGCTGTTTAAAGATGCCCCCGCAGATGAGGAGGAGCAGGATCCTTACAAAGGCTGGTTCTTCAGCGTATACCGCGCGAGCTTAACCTTTGCCCTGCGTTTTAGAATCGCCAGCATTTTATTAGTCGGTGCCATGCTCGTTAGCGCAGTGATTGGCTTTGGTCATATCAAGAATGTGTTCTTCCCCGCATCTAATACGCCCATCTTCTTTGTCGATATTTGGATGCCAGAAGGTACAGATATTAAAGGCACTGAACGCTTTACCGCCGATATTGAGCAGCAGTTACTCAAGCAAGCCGAGGAACAACATAGTGGCTTAAAACACTTAACAACTGTCATTGGCCAAGGTGCGCAGCGGTTTGTGTTGCCCTATCAACCCGAAAAGGGCTATCCCGCCTATGCGCAGCTCATTATTGAAATGGCAGATTTAGCCTCCTTAAAAGTCTATATGCCAGAGCTAGAAACCTTTTTAAATCAGAGATTCCCGCAGGCACAGTTCAGATTAAAGAATATGGAAAACGGCCCTTCTCCCGCCGCGAAGATTGAGGCTCGCTTCTACGGTGATGATCCCGAAGTACTGCGTACTCTAGGCGCTCAAGCCGAAGCCATCTTCCATGCGGAGCCGAGTATGGACGGTATTCGCCATGACTGGCGCAACCAAGTGACTTTAATTCGTCCGCAATTAGAAAATGCTCAAGCAAGGGAAACGGGGATCAGTAAACAGGATCTGGATAACGCACTGTTAGTTAACTTTAGCGGCAAACAGATTGGCCTGTACCGTGAAACCAGCCATTTACTCCCCATCGTTGCCCGCGCACCCGCCGAGGAGCGTTTACAGGCGGACAGCCTGTGGAAACTGCAAATCTGGAGTAGCGAGCACAGCACCTTTGTACCAGCAACGCAAGTTGTAAGCAGCTTCGATACTCAATGGGAAAACCCCTTAGTAAAACGTCGCGATCGGATGCGGATGTTAGCCGTTTTAGCCGATCCTAAACTGGGTAGCGATGAAACCGCCGACTCAGTATTACGTAAAGTCAAAGCTAAGGTCGAAGCCATCAGCTTGCCTGCGGGTTACCACTTAGAATGGGGTGGCGAGTATGAAACGGCGGGCGAAGCCCAAACCGCGGTATTTAGCTCAATTCCACTGGGTTACTTAGCGATGTTTTTAATCACAGTGTTCCTGTTTAACTCGGTACGCCAGCCGTTAGTGATTTGGTTTACCGTGCCATTGGCCTTGATTGGGGTATCGGCGGGATTATTGATTTTCGACGCGCCCTTTAGCTTTATGGCGCTGCTGGGACTACTGAGTCTATCGGGCATGGTGATTAAAAACGGTATTGTATTGGTTGACCAGATCAACCTCGAACTCAGTGAAGGCAAAGCCGCCTATTTAGCTTTAATCGATTCCTGTGTCAGCCGCGTTCGCCCTGTGATGATGGCGGCGATCACGACCATGCTCGGGATGATACCTCTGATCCCCGACGCCTTTTTCGGCTCCATGGCGATCACTATCATCTTTGGTTTAGGTTTTGCGTCGCTGCTGACCCTTATCGTGCTGCCAGTGATGTACAGCTTGGCCTTTAACATCAAACCGAATGCGGTGGCGAGCGAGAAACACTAGCCCGCCACTCCCCCTAAACGCTTCCCGGCGTGGCCGATCGATGCTGCTTATTAGCATCGATTGGCCTTTTCATATTGGGTATCGAAGAATAGCGGCTAACCCGGATAACTTGAGGCTTTACACAGAGGAAAGAAAGCCGAGCTGAAAGGCGGATTACGCCTTTGGATCTTTGGGTTGCTCGTGTTTATCCGCCAATTGATGGCTTTCAGGACGTTTATCGCTAGGGTCGGCCTTATGTTCAAAGTCGCCTTCGTACACATTGCCATCGGCATGTTTATTTTGCTCAAAGGGAGGTTGCTCGAAAGGATTTGTTTGTGAGCCAGAATGAGAGCCAAAGGGACCCGCACCAAAACCGCCGTGCATACCGCCTTGTAAACCCGACACCACTCGCAGTTGCATACGTTTAAACACTAAGGCTGCTATCGGACGACGGGTTAAAGGAGTGAGCAACAATAAACCAATAAAATCAGTCACAAATCCAGGAATAACCAGCAATACCCCCGCCATGGCTAGCATCATACCTTCGACAATTTCTTGCCCTGGTGCCTCACCTCGCGCGAGCTTTTGCTGCACTTGCATTAGAGTACTTAATCCTTGACTGCGTACTAAAGACACGCCCAATACAGCAGTAAATAATACAAGGCCAATAGTGGTCCAAGTACCCAGCACTTCACCCACGCGGATTAACACTGACAGCTCAACAACTGGGATCAGCACAAATAATAAAAATAGGATTAAAAACATACCGACCTCAGATTTATCTTGCTCGTTTGAAAACTAAATGGGGGCAATCCGGTCTTAATTCAAGTCATTAGGGCGCAGACTGCGCTAAAGCGGTGAAACTTCTGATAGTTAGCTCACTCTTTCGTTAAGCCGTTAATGTATGAGACCATAAAAACACGTAAAGTAGCTTAGCCTAATAGGCTTAAGCGAAGTTTAAGATTGTTAGGGGACGATACCCACACTATGCAACCTCAGTATTTAATGGTCAGCACTAGCTGTCCAGACGACGTTCATGCCAATCGCATCGCCCATGCGTTAGTGGAAGCGCGTATCGCGGCTTGTGTGCATATTTCAGCACCCATCCGCTCGGTCTATACGTGGGAAGGAAAAATCTGTGAAGAGCAAGAAATTAGCTTACACATTAAATGTTTACAAACACGCTACCCAGAGTTAGAACAGCTTGTGCTTAAACTTCACCCTTATCAAGTGCCTGAAATTATTGCCGTACCCGTGACTCACGGGCTACCAGCCTACTTAGATTGGATAAAAGATAACACTCAGCCATGAAAAAACTACTTAGCCTTACCTTTACTGCATTATTGCTTCTCGCGCCTCTCACTCTAAGTGGCAATGCTTTTGCGAATAACTTTGGTTTTCTAAAAAGCGAACCTGAGTTAATGCCTGTTGATCAAGCCTTTGCCTTTGATTTTAAGCAGGAAGGCAATAAGGTTACCCTTAATTGGGTGATTGCCGACGGCTACTACATGTACCGCGATAAACTCAAATTTAGTGTCAATGGCGCTGAATTGGGCACTATTGACCTACCAAAGGGCAAGCCCCATAACGATGAGTATTTTGGTGAACAAGAGGTTTACTACACCTATATCGACATTCCCGTTGGCCTAAAGCAAGCGGATGAAAACAGCACCTTAAGCGTCACCTTTATGGGCTGCGCCGAGGGTAAACTCTGTTATCCACCAACCAAACGTGATGTCAGCTTAAAAGCGGTAGCAGCTAATGATGGGCAAATCGCCTCTAGCGCAGATAGCGGCGAAAATACCAAGCCTGCCGCCACTGACACAGATGCCAAAGCAAGCAGCGCCCCTGCTAAGCCGATTACTCAGCAGGATAGCCTAAGCCAGATGTTGTCTAACGACAGTTTACTCTGGACCTTAGTGATCTTCTTCGGTTTAGGGATTGGGCTTGCACTCACCCCTTGCGTGTTCCCCATGTATCCGATTTTATCGGGCATTATTGTCGGTCAAGGGCAAAAACTGTCGACCGCCAAAGCCTTCACCCTGTCGATGGCCTATGTGCAAGGAATGGCAATCACCTACTCGATTTTAGGTTTAGTCGTCGCGTCGGCGGGGATGAAATACCAAGCGGCGCTGCAACATCCCGCGGTGCTCGTGGTATTAGCCATCCTGTTCTTTGTACTCAGTTTATCCATGTTTGGCTTGTACGATCTCAAACTGCCTTCAAGCTGGCAGGAGAAGATGAACTCGATTTCCAACAATCAAAAAGGCGGCAATTTAGTTGGCGTGTTTTTGATGGGGGTAATCTCAGGATTGGTTGCCTCGCCTTGCACCACGGCTCCACTTTCTGGCGCCTTAGTCTATGTGGCGCAAACCGGGGATTTATTACAAGGCTTCCTCGCCCTGTATGTGCTGAGTATGGGCATGGGCGTACCACTACTTATCATTGGCACCTCGGGTGGTAAGTTACTGCCTCGCGCTGGCGCTTGGATGAATATCATTAAAACCGTGTTTGGCTTCCTGCTGATTGCGGTATCGATTGTGATGCTTGGCCGTATTTGGACGGGCGTGGTTTCCGATGTGCTTTGGTCGCTTTGGGGCATTAGCTTCACCGGTTACCTGATGCACCAAAATAAGCTCAGCGCCTTTAACTGGAAACAAACCGTACGCTCAGTGCTACTCACCTTAACCCTGCTGGCAAGCTTCTCCTATGGCTTCCAAGCTGTGATGGGTCACTTTGGCTTTAGCCACAGTCCGGTTGCGACTGCAACAACGACTGAGCAAGCGCATGGCTTTAAACGGATAAAATCCATTGAAGATTTGGACCGCGAAATTGCCGCTGCCACGGCAGTTGGTAAGCCTGTGATGCTGGATCTCTACGCTGACTGGTGTGTGGCTTGTAAAGAGTTTGAAGCCATTACCTTTAAAGACGCCGAAGTATTAGCGCGAATGAACAAAATCGTGCTGCTGCAAGCCGATGTCACTAAGAGTGATGCTGTGGATGTCGCTCTGCTTGAAAAATACAATGTCCTCGGTTTACCGACATTATTGATGTTTAACGAGCAAGGTGAACAGCGAGAAGATTTAAGGGTAACCGGCTTTATGGGTCCCAAGGAGTTTGCAGCTCATTTAGATCACTTGGTGAAATAATCTCGACTAAACGCTAACACTCCTCTGCGGCGTTTTAGCGTAAAATCAACAAAAAGCGGACTTTTTTCATTAAAAGTCCGCTTTTTTATCGCGCTGTCATCGATTTCTTATACAATCCTTGTTTATCGTGGACTTTTTAGATTGGAGCATTATGGAACCAGCTATCCTCATTATCACCCTTATTTGCGGCATGCTCGTTAGCCGTATAGGACTGCCCCCACTCATCGGCTACTTAGTGGCGGGCTTTGTACTCTTTGTATTAGGTATTGAAAAAGAAAGCCTGCCACTGCTGCAAGAACTCGCCAATTTAGGGGTTACGCTACTGCTGTTTGCGATTGGTTTAAAACTCGATATTCGTAGCCTATTTAAGGCTGAAGTGTGGGCGGGGTCGAGTGTGCATTTGATGCTATCGATCCTAGTATTCGTCCCTATTCTCAAAATATTAGGGTTATTAGGATTATCTCAACTGACCAGTTTAGGGATTGAGCAGTTAACCTTACTGGCATTTGCGTTAAGCTTCTCCAGTACCGTTTTTGCGGTAAAGGTCTTAGAAGATAAAGGGGATATGCAATCCCTGTATGGCCGTGTTGCTATTGGTATCCTGATTATGCAGGATATTTTTGCCGTACTCTTTTTAACCATTTCTAAGGGCGATGTGCCTTCGGTGTGGGCATTTGCGTTATTGTTATTACCTCTGGCAAAACCACTGATTTATAAAGCCTTTGACCGTGTTGGCCACGGTGAATTATTAGTGCTATTTGGATTAGTAATGGCACTGGTTGTCGGCGCTTGGTTATTTGAATCCGTTGGCTTAAAACCGGATCTCGGCGCATTAGTTATTGGTATTTTGCTCGCAGGACATAAAAAAGCCTCTGAGCTAGCTAAATCATTGTTCTATTTTAAAGAACTCTTTCTTGTCGCCTTCTTCTTAACCATTGGTCTCAATGGCTTACCCACGATTTCGGATATCGTGCTGGCTACATTATTAGTACTGTTAGTACCGCTAAAAATCTTATTGTTTGTCTATATTCTTACTCGCTTTAAATTACGTTCGCGCACCTCGATGTTAGGTTCCTTTAACCTAGGTAACTTCTCCGAGTTTGGTCTGATCGTCGCTGCGGTTGCCACCAGCAAAGGCTGGCTACCGTCACAATGGTTGGTGATTATTGCCGTGGCCTTAAGCTTTAGCTTTTTATTAGCAGCGCCGCTCAATGCTACGGTCGGAAATATTTATCAACGCTTCCAACAGCGACTCGTTAGGTTAGAAAAACGCCCATTGCACCCAGAAGATCGCCCCATTGCCATTGGTAATCCACGCTTTTTAATCCTAGGGATGGGGCGTATTGGTAGTGGAGCCTACGATGAACTGCGTGCCCGGTTCGACGGTGAGATCCTCGGGATTGAGCATAAGCAAGACTTGGTCGATTTACACCGCGCTAAAGGCCGTAATGTTGTGCAAGGGGACGCTTCCGATACCGACTTTTGGGAGAAGCTTGATAAAGCGCCCAATCTTGAATTAGTGCTGCTAGCAATGCCGCATCATGCGGGGAATCTCTTCGCTGTTGAGCAACTTAAGAAGCTGAATTATCAAGGTAAACTAAGTGCAATCGTACAATATGGTGAGGATGCCGCATCACTCAGAAGTTCTGGTGTGCACAGCGTTTACAACCTATACGAAGCGGCGGGTGCGGGTTTTGTCGACCATGTGGTTCATGAGTTACTACCAGACTCTGAAACGAAGGCAGTTGCCGACCTAGACGATGACAACAAACAACATTCTGCCGCGGTTTAAGGCGTGTTTACGTTTGTTATCATGAATAAAACTCATCCTATTTAGGTTAAAAATGACTCAGGAAAGGGATTAACCTGAGTCATTACCTCACCCGATAAAACCTATCAAAACCACTAAAAATCAATCACCTTAACGCACTTACACACGCTCAAACATTGCGGCGTTTTTGACTATCGGTTTTCTCTGACAAGCTTATCGTCAATGCCATAGAAAATCTCAGTTACATCGCCGACTTAGTCGTGATATAAATCGAAGACAAGAACGAAATTAGCCCAGCTTTTTTGGAAGTCTTCTCAGCATGTCGAACCCTGCGCAGCGCGCCACCAAGTTATTTGTCCAAACCTTTGGCACTAAAGCCGATGATTTATATCAAGCCCCAGGTCGAGTAAATCTGATCGGTGAATACACGGATTACAACGACGGCTTTGTTTTGCCTGCCGCCATTAATTTTCATACGGTGATTGCCGTTAAACGCCGTGAAGACAACAAGTTTCGCGCCGTTGCTGATGCCTTTCCCGGGCAAATTAAAGAATGGACCTTCGGCAAAGAAACCGAAATCCATCCCGAGGACGGTTGGGTAAATTATTTAAAAGGGTTCACCGCGGCGATGGCCAACACAGGGCTCATTGCCAAGGGCTTAGATTTGGCCGTGGTAGGCGATGTACCGCTCGCAGCAGGATTATCTTCCTCTGGCGCCTTGGTCGTCGCCTTTGGCACAGCGATTAGTGACAGCAGCCAATTGCATCTCTCACCGATGGCAGTGGCACAATTAGCGCAACGTGGCGAATATCGATATGTCGCATCGGCTTGCAGCATTATGGATCACATGGTTTGCGCGATGGGTGAGCCGGATCATGCCCTGCTCATCGACTGCCTTGACCTTGATAGCGAACCGATTGCAATCCCTGAGAATCTCAGCCTGATCATCATTGATGCGCATATTGAGAAACAACGATTAGCGGCGATTAGCCAGCAGCGACGTGAGGAATGCGCTCAAGCTGCCGAATTTTTTGGTTTAGACGCTCTGCGCCATCTTGAACTGCGTCAGCTTGAAAGTGCCAAGGATAAATTGGATGAAACCCTTTATCGCCGCGCCAAACACGTAGTCACCGAGAATAAACGCACTCAGAGTGCTGCTCGGGCACTCGAGCAAAATAATATTTCTAAATTCAGCCTATTAATGGCTCAATCTCATCAATCACTGCGAGATGATTTTGAGGTAACACTGCCTGAATTTGACACTTTGGTGGATATTGTTAGCCAAGTGATTGGCGAACGCGGTGGCATACGCATGACCGATGGCTGCGTGGTCGCGCTCGTCGACCATGAGCTTACCGATGCGGTAGTTTCTGCGGTCGAACAGACATTTTTCGAGCAAACAGGGATAGATGCAACCGTTTATCTCTGTTCAGCAAGTGCTGGCGCGGGCCGTATCGACAGTTAAACACTTAATCGCACCTGCTAACTCCGCCACTAATACCATACGAATTCAACCATGAATTGTGTGGTATTTGTCATTTTTAAGAGGCAAAATCAAACGGTTAAATAATCTACGGTAGGCATTTTGACATTGAGGGAAACTAAATGGTGCGTTTCAGTGTATTAGATCCTTGGACCGATCCCCGCGGCGGCGAAATTGAACGTGTGCGGATAGACAATGGCATCATCGCCTTGGAAGTGCTCAGTTTAGGCGGCATTATTCGCGCGCTTTGGACGCCCGATAAACAGGGCGAGCGCGCCAATATCGTTTTAGGCTGCGACAGTGCCGAAGATTACCTGACTCAAAATGCCCACCTTGGCGCCATTGCAGGCCGCTTTGCCAATCGTATAGCCCTTGGCAAGCTGCAATATCAGGGGCAAACCTATCAACTGGATATCAATCAGGCTAGCAACTGCTTACATGGTGGCCGCGAAGGTTTTAACAGAAAGAACTGGCACTTAGGCCCGCTTCCCGATGGTGTAAGATTAACCTTAGTGAGTCCAGATGGCGATATGGGCTTCCCCGGTAATTGCACGGTGCAATTAGACTATCGCCTTGCCGCCAATAATCTCTATGTAGAAATGCTGGCCTCCGTAGATAAATCTTGTCCGGTGAGCCTGACGCAGCACAGCTATTTTAATCTGGATGGTACGAGCAATAATTATCAGCACCAGATGCAAATCGATGCGACACGCTATTTAACGATGAATGAAGTCGGCATCCCGACAGGAATTGCTGAGGTTAAAGATAGTATTTTCGATTTAACTCAAAGTGTTTCCCTTGGCGAAAAACTTCACGCTCCCGAACTAACAAGCACCCAAGGTTATGATCATTGCTATCTGATGGATAACCCCGATGGTTCACTACGCCGATTTGGTTGTTTAAGCAGTCCTGTCAGCGGCCGCGCCATGACGGTATTTACCAATCAGCCTGGCGTACAACTCTACTGCGCTAACTTTTTAGCGGGAACCGTGGGACGAAACCAACAAAGTTTGCACCAATATCAGGGCGTGTGTATTGAACCGCAAAAGCTGCCTGACTCGCCCAATCAACCGCAATTGGGTGATGATGCCTGGTTAGTACCAGGGAAAATCTATCATCATATTAGTCGATATCAATTTGATATTGTTGACTAAAGTTGAAATGAGCATCTGTAGGAATTAAAAAGAAAGGCTGGTAAGGAATAAAGTCGTTTCATTCCTTACCTTTATCCAATGTTGCCGAAGCAAATTGGATATTAATCGTCGAAATCATCGCCCCAATCTTCATCGAAATCAGCACCAATTGCATCGGTTTCGATTTCAGGCTCAACCTCAGGTTTAGCCTTACGTACTGGGCCAGAATCCTTAACGTTGTTCAGATCAATACGAGCTTGATGCTTGCTCATAAATTGAGCGCGAGCCGCTTTCCATGCACCGCTAAACTTAGCCTCAGCAGCTTTTAATGCGGCCTCATCTAAGTCGTATAGGTTCACTTTTACTATGTCTTCTACATACTCAACAATGGCATCACGGTCGGTATTGTAGAGGTAAATTCGTCCAGGGGAAGCCTCTGGCAGCTGGTTGTCGTGGACGACAATCGCATTGCCCTTCGATGTTCTCAGCTCACCATACCAAACCTGTTTCTTTGCTGTGTTATACATATATGCCAATACCCTTAAATCAACACATACACTATGAGTTTTTTAGTCTGAATAAGCGAAGCGACGCTTGCTTTGATCCACGAATAGCGCCGGAAAGTCTCTGACGTTTTCAACTGGGTATTTTTACAGAATATTTTCGATAATCAATGCCTCAAACCATGAAATTTTCACTTATTACGCATTAATTTCGGCCAAAGTCTCTAAAAAAATTTGTCACTAACGACTTTAGTCTAAAAAAACATCACATCAAGTTTTAATTATGCACCTATAACCATTAAATTATTGAAGCGATAAGAGGTTACAGCTTGTAGCTGAGTTAATTCAAAATGTTAATACCACTTTGCCCCTATGTTCGCCCGACTGCATTAATCTATGGGCCTTAGGCGCATCGTTCAATGGGTACGTTGCAAAAATATGTGGCACGATTTGCTGGCTATCAAGTAATGGCCAAACACGTTCGTGTAATTGCCTTGCGATTTCAGCTTTGGCTTCAACCGTTTGTGGTCTTAGGGTTGAACCTGTCCAGACAATTCGCTTAGCCATCAGCTGGAGAATATTAACCTCAGCTTTAGGACTACGTTGAGTTGAGACCGACACCATACGCCCATCCAACGCAAGCGCTTGCAAATTGAGGTTAATAAAATCGCCACCCGCGATATCAAATACCACATTAACGCCTTTACCCTGCGTAAAGCTCATGACTTCTTCGACAAAATTCTGAGTGTTGTAATTGACAACAAGATGGGCACCTAATCCTGAGCAATAGTCGCGCTTTTCATCCTGCCCAGTAGTCGCAATCACTTGCGCACCAAGACGATTCGCCAGCGCAATCGCCGTACTGCCAATGCCACCAGAGCCACCGTGTATCAAAACGGTTTCGCCCGCCTTGAGTCCGGCGCGCATAAACAAGTTACCCCAAACAGTAAAAAAAGTTTCAGGTAACGCGGCAGCTTGCACCATCGAAAATCCTGTTGGAATCGGCAAACAATGAGCTGCATAGGTCAAGGTGTATTCGCCATAACCGCCACCTGGGACTAAAGCACAAACCTTATCCCCCAGTTGCCATTGAGTCACGCCTTTCCCTATGGCGCAAATTTCACCAGCCACTTCAAGCCCTAAAATTAACGATGCTCCGGGTGGCGGCGGATAGGCTCCAGCCCTTTGCTTGAGATCCGGCCCATTCACCCCAGCCGCACTTACTCGAATAAGAACTTGTCCGTCCCCGACAACCGGTAAGGGTGAACGGGAAAGTTGCATCACCTCTGGCTCACCGGGTTGTTCAATATGAATATGGGCATAATCTTTTGGTAAATCTGACATAGCTAACTCCTTGTACAACTTTGGGATTTCGGCTTATCGCTGCAAACATAGCGGCATCATACTCAGGTTAAAACATATTAACCCAAACAATGTTGGAATGAACTTTGTTGACCGTTAGCGAGGTAACAAAAGGACGCCAGCAACTTGAATGAAACGATGCCACATTAAAACAATTGCCGTCTACATTACCAATCTTTATTAACCGCACGACAATTCAATAAAAAATACAATAAAAACATAATGATAAAAATAATGTGAAAAAAATGTAAATTTTTATCGATTTATATTGGATATTTTATGCAATTTATTTCATGATAATTCGGCGCTAACTGAATTAGACAAGCATTAAATTCAGTTGGACCAATGAGGTCCGAGGTTAATTGCTGTAATACATCGGATAACGCCCAAGGAAGATCTGCTTTGCAGATAAAAATAACTATGGATACACCATGAAACAGACCCTACTTTTCGCGGCTATTAGCTTAGCCATCGCTACACCCTCGCTCGCCCATAACCATTTAGTATCAGACCAACACGCTGCAATCCCCAGTACGTTAGCACCAATAGCTTCGCCGTCAGCGCCACTCAATTTTGATGTCAACCATCGGCCGTTATTACCCAGCAACAGCTTGATAGCCTCCCCTAACGAGCCGACACACTCTGAGTATCTCGATGCACATTCTTCACAACAGCAAGCGTTGCTCGAGAACTCTCCGAGATCAAAAGCCAGCAGCTTTGCCGCCAATGCCAACTGTAGTAATTTTGTTGGTAAATCGGGCCAAGCCCTATTAGACGAGCTAACGCAGTCCTCGCCGCAGTGTGTCGGTAAGCTATTTAATCTCAAGGGAAGTGACGCAAGCAGCGTATTTAGTGAGGCGAATGTATCCACAGTTGCTAATGCGATTGCGGCCATGGCGCCCCAATACACTGGCGTGGATAACCAAGGCATTGAGTCACATATTTACTTTGTGCGCGCCGCGCTTTATGTGCAGTTTTACAATCCCAGCGACGTACCCGCCTACAGCAGTGCGGTGAAAAACAATTTAAAATCAGCGCTTAATGCGCTTTTTGCCAATAACGCCATTTGGACACTCTCCGATGCCAATGCCAGCGTGCTCAAAGAAGCACTGATCCTGATTGATTCGGCTGAACTGGGGGCTGATTTTAACTTTGTCACCCTCAAAGTGCTCAATGACTACAACAGCACATGGCAAGCCAGCTTTGCAATGAATGCGGCCGCAAATACCGTATTTACCACCTTATTCCGCGCCCAGTGGAATACTGACATGCAGGCGCTGTTTGCCCGAGATCATGCTATTTTAGATGCGCTCAACCAGTTCCAACTTAACCATAGGGACCTACTCGGCACCAATGCTGAATATGTTTTAGTCAATGCTGTCAGAGAGTTATCTAGACTGTACTACATTGATGCCATGCGCCCTAAAGTGACCCAATTGGTCAAAAATATCTTAAATAGCACCAGCAAAAATGATCCCAGTAAAGTGCTGTGGTTTGCTGCCGCAGAGATGGCAGATTACTACGATCGCAGCAACTGTAATGCTTATCAGATCTGTGGTTTCAAGGCGCAATTAGCCGCCGATAGCTTACCGTTCAATTGGAAATGCTCCGACAGCCTCAAGATCCGCGCCCAAGATCTTTACCAAGATCAAGCCAAATGGGCATGTGGAGTATTAAGCCAGCAAGAAAGCCATTTCCACACGATACTCGAAACCGGAATGCAGGCGGTCGCACAGGATAACAATGATGATTTAGAGCTGGTGATTTTTGGCAGCTCGTCAGAATATCAATCCCTTGCCAACAGCATTTTTGGGATCAATACCAACAATGGCGGCATGTATTTAGAAGGCTCTCCCGCAGGACTTAAAAACCAAGCGCGCTTTATTGCCTATGAGGCCGAATGGCGTCGCCCAGATTTTCATGTGTGGAACTTACAGCATGAATACGTGCATTACCTCGATGGCCGCTATAACTTGTTTGGCGATTTCGGCCGCAGCGTATCCGCCAACACAATTTGGTGGATTGAAGGATTAGCGGAATATATTTCATACCGAGATGCCAACCCCGCTGCCATCGCAATGGGGGAAACGGGCGAGTATATGCTCTCAACCATCTTTAAAAACACCTATGACTCTGGCCAAGACCGCATCTACCGTTGGGGTTACCTCGCCGTGCGCTTTATGTTTGAAAACCACCGCGATGATGTTCGCCAGATCCTAACCTTCCTGCGTAATAACCAATATGCTGAATATCAAGCATTTATGGATTCCATTGGCACCCGCTATGACAACGAATGGCGCGGCTGGCTCACCAGCGGTTTAAGCACCACTAACAATGGTATTGTCGATAAAGGCCCAAGTGATGAACAGGCTAATGCCAGTGGTCGCGAAGGTAACTGGGCAGGCCCTGCGGGCACCATCAGCAAAGATTACTCGCCCTGCCAAGTCAGTAACGAAGCATACCGCTATAGCGAGTCAGCCAGCCTCAGTCTTGAGGTACCTATGGAGTGTATTGACGCCAAACAAGGCCGAGCCAGCTTTAGCTTTGCCAATAGTGATCGCTCGGCTCAGGATATTTGGATCAAAATTGGCGGTGGTTGGGGTGATGCCGATATTTATTACGATTCAAGGGGATGGGCAAGTGCTGAAAAAAATCAGGGCTATGGCATCGGCAACGGTAATTACCAAGTGATCAAAGTGAGCCTAAACCCCAATGAACTTTGGCACTATATCACCCTAGAAGGCGATTTTGGTGGTGTTGATATGCTGGTCAGTACCACTGAGTTAGTTGCCGATACCGATCCCGACTTAGGTGATGGCGGCGATACTGGTGGTGAAGTACCCAGCAATTGCGGTGCCGCAACCATCAATTACGGCCAGCTAACCCTCGGAAAAGATGAATGTATTAGCGGTGGCCGTAATAGCTTTTATTTCTGGGTCGATGCTGACAACAGCCAATTTAGTGTCAGCACAACCGGGGGAACAGGCGATGCCAATATTTACTTTAATGCCAATACTTGGGCAAGTGCGAGCAATGCCCAAGCCAGCAGTGTAAATCAAGGCAACAAAGAGTCCTTTAGCTTTACGGTAAACCGTGGCTGGCGATATATCACTGTTGATACCGCAAGTGAATTTAGTGGCGTGAGCTTCAACCTTAAAGCCGGTGGTGGCAGTAGCGTTCCTAATCAAATAGCCAATGCCTGTGCGACTAAATCACCCGTGAGCTATACCCAACTCACGCCGGGTGATGCCGTCTGCAGCGCCAATGGCCGTAATGACTATTACCTTTGGGTTCCCGAAGGAACAAGCCAATTAGAAGTACGCTCGGCCCACGGAATTGGAGATGTCAGCCTTTACTCAGGTCGCAGCTGGGCTAATGCCCAGCAATATGAAGCCGCCTCAACAAACGCTGGCAGCACTACGGAGCAAATCAAGGTCAATAATCCCAGTGCTGGCTGGTATTACATTACACTCCAAAGTGAAGGCCAAAGTGCAGGTGTGGCCCTTCAAGTAGATTTACGTTAATCAGCCGCGCTATTGCGGTATAAGCTAAAAGCAAAAATCCCTGCCTAGCAGGGATTTTTATTATTTCAATCGGTTAGCACACTAAGACAGTTTTAGCATTGCCTCAAACTCACGCGCTTGTAGTGGTCAATTGCTTGGAAAAACAGCCATTGTTAACCGCGATTAAAAGCAGAGGGTAATCTGACACAGAATGATGAATAGTCTCAGCAGCACAATTAAGGATGGGTGACCAGATTTGCTCTATCGATCACTCAAAACTCATAACGCCTTGCTAAGCGGACTAAAATTGTGGGTTATAATGTGGAGCGAAACGTAACCAGCTGTTTTAGTTGCATTTAAGCAACTTGTTAGAAAAAATTACCACCCGAATAAACTTGGACTAAAGAAACGGCACCAAAGATAATCGTTAAAATAATACCGATTACTGATATCCATGTTGAAACTCTATTCTTACGTTCTTGAGTATCAATCGTAGTTTCAAGGAATTTTATATCTTTCGCGAGTTGTTTTAGCCCATTCAAACCTAAACCTATATCATTAGAATCATAAGCTAATTTTAACATGTCTAATTGGTTACCATATTTAGGTGACAAAGAAATAAACGGCAAATCATTTTCAATGGTTTTTATTATCTCTGCTATGCGACTGACCTGCTCATCTGAAAATTGTATTCCATAGTGAAACTTGAAAACCCATCCATTGAAGCCAGTAGAGCGACTTAAAAGATCTTCACATATATCAATTGGCGTTCTATATTTCTTCGAGAACTCGGCATTATTCTCAGCGACTTTTCTGTAGACAATAGACAATTGATCTATGGCCTTAATATTTTGTTCTTCTCTCTCAAGTATTTTCTTCACTGATCTGTAAAAATGTCTTCTTCCGCTTTTCGCACCTAACCCTTTCGACATCACGATGAAGAAAGGAATATAGAATGCAAATACAGCAATCAAAGTTCCAAGTTTTAACAATGAATTATCCAAGTAACCTCTCCAAATTTTCTAACGCCGCATTAAGGTGTGAGCGACGCTTGGCCATACTTTGAGCGAAGCGAAAATGGCAAGCGTTGCGAATCACTCTTAAATGCTTTGTGTACGCCCAGCATGGGCATGAACTAATGAGGTGAAAGTCCTCTGTAGGAAGGTCACCGTTCAATAACATGCTGTTATTAAACGTTAACTACTAGCGAATGGCAAGGGCTTATCCGCGAGGATTGGTCTGAAGGAAGCCGCTAGCAAATTTGCGAGCTGATGAACAAGAACATCATATGAGGCGTAGGCTAGAGGTGTGCCAAACATAAATCTGGCCACCCATTTTTAAATCAACAACATAATGCACTTTCAGTTTGCCTACAACTTGTAAAAGTGAACATTGTTAAAAAAAGAACCATCAAAAGTCATAGGGACAGCATCTGAGGCAATAAATTGCGCTAATCCCTTAAAAAATGGGGCATTTCAGACGAGGTAAATCATCCCAGCTCTTAGGAGATACTCAGCAAGGGTTATTTTCGAAGTTATATAAGTCGTTGTCAGTTGTAGCGCAAGTGCTGGCAGCTTGATGCAAAGTGCCGTCGTCGCTTTTCTAAGTGTTCGCAGTAATCGCTCAGCTCTTGCAAGGTTCTCACCGAGCCATGAAATAACTTACCAAGCTCGGTCGCCGCTCGATAGCCAATAGTTAAGTGTGATCAATAGCTAAGTGCGATACAGCACTTTAACTACATGCCAGCCAAACTTGGTTTTAACGAGATGTGGCACCAGTAGCTCACCGGAAAAAGCGACTTTATCGAACTGCGGCACCATTTGCCCACGCTTGAATTCACCGAGATCGCCGCCCTTTTTCGCTGAGGGACATGAGGAATAGCGTTTCGCTAAGGCGCCAAAATTAGCACCGTTATTCAATTGCTTAATAATATCTTCCGCCTGCTCTTTGTGTTTAACAAGGATATGCACTGCGGCTGCGGTTTTAAACATCTTGTACTCTCTTTATCAAAAATAGCGGTGCAATTAAGTTGCACCGCCGTTATGTCTTTGCCTATGAAAAATAAGTATTACTGACCTAAAATCTTCTGCCACCACTGCAACGGCTCGCCGCAGTTTTTAGCTGGATTATAGGTGCCTCTCAAAGCAGGTAATACCTCAGTATTACTGCATCCCGCTTCCTTGGCCTCACCGGTGTCACGGTCAAAATAACCTTTGATCACGCCACTGGGTGGAATCGAGCGCAACCCAATGGGTGGTCGTTCCTTCAAGAATGCTTGGTATACCGCCATCGCCCCGCTGCTGCCATAAAGACTGGTTTTACCGTTATCGTCGCGACCGACCCAAATCGCCGCCACGTTACGCTCATCAAAACCAGCGAACCAAGAATCGCGACTATCGTTACTGGTACCGGTTTTACCCGCCAGCGCCACACCGGGGAAGGCATTGCCTAAGCGCGTTGCCGTACCCGAGCGCACCACTTGCTGCATGGCATATTGCACCAAAAAGTCGGTATCTGGCGTAATCGCTTGCTCCTTGGCAGAACGCGTTACGGGCAAAGGCTGATTATCACTATCGAGCACAGCGGTGACTGTGGTGAGTTTACGGTAAGCACCGCTATCGGCGAGGGTTTGATAAACCTGCGCCACCATTAATGGCGAACCATTCACCGCGCCCAGTAGCATCGATGGATATTCGTTAAGCGGCTCTGACCAGCCCGATTTGGCTAACGTCGTCACCACGGCATCGACCCCAACGGCAATCCCAAGATTTACCGTCGGCACGTTCATCGATTTTTTAAGCGCCGTTAACAACGAAACTTGGCCGCTAAAGGTCTTGTCAAAGTTCTGCGGTGACCAGGTTTTGCCTTGCTCATTTTTCAAGGTAATCGGCTGATCTTTGAGTGGCGATGCCAAGGTAAATTGACTATTTGGTGCCAAAGCTGTGGCGTACACAAATGGCTTGATAAGCGAGCCTATGGGCCTACGGATCTCTACCGCGCGGTTATAACCGTCAAAGCCCGGCGTTTTATCACCCACCATAGCCGCGATACCGCCAGTGTATTTGTCGGTGACCACCATACCAATCTGCAACGACTTATTGCCCTTATCTAAGCTCTTAAAGGTTTGAGTCACAGCGATTTCGGCGGCTTCCTGCGCCATAGGATCAAGAGTGGTATAAATCTTCACCCCAGATTGTTTTAATAACGCATCGCCGTAGCGCTGATTAACCTCTTGTTTTACCAAGGCATAAAACGCAGGTAATTTTTGATGCACTGGCTTATTGGCATTACGCAAACCCAAGGGCGACTCCACCGCCACCTTATATTGCGCGGTCGTCAGCTCGCCCGACTCCATCAATAACCGCAGCACTAAATCGCGGCGCTCTAAGCTGCGCTCAGGGTAACGCCATG
This sequence comes from Shewanella sp. MM_2022_3, assembly GCF_022557375.1. Classification (NCBI taxonomy): domain Bacteria; kingdom Pseudomonadati; phylum Pseudomonadota; class Gammaproteobacteria; order Alteromonadales; family Shewanellaceae; genus Shewanella; species Shewanella sp. MM_2022_3. The sequence goes on along the minus strand of NZ_JAKZGV010000011.1, from coordinate 87,245 downwards.
GGTTGTAGTAAGATGGCCCCTTAATCGCCGCCACTAAAAAGGCTTGCTGCGCCGTGGTTAACTCACCGATGGGACGACCAAAATAGAATTGCGAAGCCAGCCCCATACCATGCACGGCACGGGATTTATCTTGCCCCATATACACTTCGTTGAGATAGGCCTCGAGAATTTCTTCCTTGCTGTAGCGAAAATCGATAATCACCGCCATTAAGGCTTCGCGAACTTTACGCAGCAACGAGCGCTCGCTCGACAGAAAGAAGTTTTTTGCCAACTGCTGGGTCAGTGTCGAACCGCCCTGCACGGTACGCCCCGCACTGATATTCACAAAAGCAGCACGCAAAATTGCAAAGGGGTTCACCCCGTGATGCTCGTAAAAACTGCGGTCTTCCACCAGCAATAGTGCCTGCACAATATGTTTGGGCATATCTTCGGTAGAGACAAAGAGCCTGTCTTCGCCATCGCCCGTGATCATGCGGTCAAGTAAAACGGGTTCTAAATGGAATACCGCTAACTGGCGCTTATCCTCCATTCGGGCAATAGAGCTGACGCCTTCGCTATCGAAGGTGATCATCACTCGCTGTTCTGGCTGATCGCCTTCGGGATGTAAAAAGGGTCGACGCCATAATTCGATTTTGGTGCTCGATGCCGAAAACTCGCCAACCTCGCGGGGGGTCGCCACTTTGCGATAGCCAAGTAGTTTTAACTCGGCCATCAACTGTGGATGACTCACCGCTGCTCCTGGGTATAACGCCATGGAGCGGCTAAAAACTTGTGCAGGTAAATGCCATTTTTGCCCTTCAAACTTACGGGCGATAATTTGGTCGAGGTAAATACCGTAGAAGGTCACAACGGCGAGGCCGATTAAGGCGAGCTTCCAGGTGAGCGACCAAATTTGCCCAAATAGGCCACGGCTTCGCTTAGCTTTACGTTGGGCTGGCGCTTTTTTTGTCGTATGAGTTGTCATATCTACTTCATCATTTATGCGTTAACGGCATCAGTCATAGGCACAACACAAGGTTGTAAATCAAGGCAGTCTAAAGGCTATGACTGAGATAAACCTAAGGTTTTTTTCTTGGTATATTTTGTCGGTAGCGTATTGGCAGGGTCGTCCGGCCACAGGTGTTTAGGGTAACGCCCACGCATTTCTTTTTTCACTTCAACATAGGGCCCTTGCCAAAAACTGGCGAGATCTGCCGTCAGTGCCAAAGGGCGCTGCGCCGGAGACAGCAGCTCCATCGTCACCTTCAGCTTACCTTGGGCTAGTAGCGGGCTGTCAGCCATACCAAAGGTTTCCTGCAAGCGAACCCGCAGTAAGGCGCGACCCGAGGTCTCGTACACTATGGGCGCAAAGGTGCCCGTGGCTAAAGGCCAGGAGGTCGGCAACAGTGCATCGAGCGCCTGCTGCTGCGACCAACTCAATTGATTCATCACTAAGCTAAAGCAATCGAGTTTTTGTAATTGCGGCAGATTATTCACATTTTCAAGGTAAGGCGCCAGCCAAGTTTCAAGATCGGCCAACAGGGCGGCATCGCTCATATCCGGCCAATCAGCAGTCGGATCTAAGCTTCGCGCTAAATGCAATCGCGCTTGAAACTGCGCTAAGTTATCGTGCCAATTAAGAATTTGTAACCCTTGCTGACGGATATAACTCACTAATGCCGCCACAATTTGCGCCCGATTAGGGTTAGCAATCGTCTCGGATTTCAGTAATATCTGCCCGACTTTTGCTTGCCGCTCAGCAACAGCGCGACCTTTGGTTTCATCCCAACCGCACTGCTCATGACTATCAACTAAGTCGGCTAACTCATGATCAAATAGACTCGGTTGCAACGGACAAGCTAAATAGATCCGCCCAGCATTTTTACCTTCGGTTTCTTGAAAATCAGCCACCACCAACCAAGGCGTTTGCACTAAGGCATCTTCAGCGCTGAGCACCACGCCCGTGCCATTGGCTAATTGGTAACCCTCGACACCGCGGGATTTGGCGATACGATCGGGATAAGCCAGCGCCAACAGTAAACCGACATCCTGATGATGCGCATGGGAGGCGATGGCCACTAAATCGGCCTGAGTGAATTGCTTATCTAGCGCCAGCTTTTTAAGCCATTGTATTGCCTGCTGCCCCGCACTGCCTTGGGTGGCAAAATGCAAGTAATTCATGATATCTGCGCCTTTGCGTGGCAATCCCCGCGCCTCTAAAATACCCGCGAGCAAGCAGGCCAAGGCCGCAAGTTCTGTAGAATGGGATTTAGCAGCTAATAACATCTGCGCGAGGCGCGGATGACAGCCCAGCTCATAGGCGGCTTTGCCGTGCTGAGTGAGTTTGTTTTGCCCATCGACCACGCCTAAGCGCTGCAGCAGTTGCCACGCCAGCGCTTCGTTCACGCTCGGCGGCGCTGTCAATAACAGCAAATCGCTGAAGGATTTTGCGCCCCAATAGGCACAGTCATGGGCCATTGAGACTAAATCCGCTTGGCTGATTTCGGGCTCATCGGCTTTGAGCTGACGTTGATGCTCCTCTTGGCCCCATAATCGAATACACACGCCCGCCGCTAAACGGCCAGCGCGGCCAGCACGTTGGGTTGCCGAAGCTTGGCTAATACGTTTAAGGCTTAAGCGCGTAACCCCCGTTTTAGGGTTAAAACTCGCTTGGCGTTTATAACCGCTGTCGATAACCAGCCCAATGCCTTCAATGGTGAGGCTCGACTCGGCAACGTTGGTGGAGAGCACTATCTTGCGCCTGCCACTATCGTCTGCCTTAATCGCCCTATCCTGTTCCTGGGCAGACAACTCGCCATAAAGCGGACAAATTGCCACACGGCTACCATCGAGGCGCTCCGCCAAATACTGCGCCACCCTGAGGATTTCCGCCTTACCGGGTAAAAACACCAGTATATCCTGCGGGCCACTATCCGTTATTGAGGTAGCACTATCGAGCACGGTGCGACTCAAATGATCGAGCCAATGCTGCTGGCCCGCGACAGCACGGTAGATGATTTCAACCGGAAAACTGCGCCCTTCACTCTTGAGCAGGGCTGCGTTTGGCATTAACTCACTGAGCGCAATGCCAGATAAGGTTGCCGACATGGCGAGGATTTTTAAGTCATCCCGCAGTGAGCTTTGCACTTCAAGAGCCAAGGCTAAACCAAGATCTGTGGTCAAATGCCGCTCGTGGATCTCATCGAAAATGATCATATCGATCCCGGTCAATTCAGGATCTTGCTGGATCATTCGGGTTAATATCCCTTCGGTAACGATCTCAAGCCGAGTCTCACCACTGACCTTTGACTCACCGCGCACCCTAAAACCGACCTCTTGCCCTACCGCCTGCTGCCGACAACTGGCAATAAATTGCGCCACACTGCGGGCGGCCACACGTCGAGGTTCAAGCATTAAAATCCGCCCAGAAACCTCAGCCCAATCCAAGATAGCTAAAGGCAAGGCGGTGGATTTACCCGCGCCTGTGGGTGCCTCGAGGATCACTTGGGCATGCGTTGCAAAGGCATCACGCAGAGATGGCAGTAAGGAATGAATAGGTAGATTGTTCAATGCAACAGTATCAACAGGGAAAAATAATGTGGCAGTTTAACATAGGCCTTTGGTAGTGTCCCTCCCGCAGCCTCGGCTTTGATACGTCGCAGTTTGGCATTGGCCAGCTAAAAATAGCATCGCCCCGACAGCAAGGCTCTCGGGGCGCTAATAGCACAAATAAGCCGAGTTAGAACTGATAGGTCAGCTTAGCCCAGAGATTACGCCCCGGCTCGTTGACCCTGAACATGGCCTCACTGCCAGGCAGATCATTACCCGTACCCGCCTTACTCACATGCTCTGCGTAGGTTGCATCAAACAGGTTTTCAACACCAAAGATAAAGGATAAATCCTTGCTGTATGACCAAGAAGCATTGAGTGCCAAGGAACCAAAGCCACTACTTGGGCCTAAGTCTTGGCCCACAATATTGCCGTGACCTAAGGTATAACGATCCTGCGATGCAACTAGCCGCCACTGCGCCGCCATTGTCCAAGCTTGCCATTGATAATTAACAATTAATCTTGCCTCTAACGGCGATATTTGCCCAAGTGCGACCTTGTCGGTATCGTTTTCACCATGGGTATAACTTAAGGTAAGTTGAGTCGACCATTGCTCATTAAGCGCATAGTCTAGGCTTGCTTCGCCACCGAATAAGCTGGCATCAATATTACGGGCTACCGTGGTGTTGCTGGTCGAATCAATCAAAATATAGTCATTAATCTCACCGTAAAAGAGTGACACTGACGCTTCAACCGGACCTTGGTAAATCCAGCCTATATCAAATTGATTGGTCGTTTCAGCCTTAAGATCAAAGGCTTTTTGTGCTGGATTATCGGCGCTAGCCTTCATGATCTCCCAATAGTCTGGCACGCGCTGCGCCGAGCCAAATCCAGCATAGTATTGATGAGCATCGAGTTGATATTCATAACGCACATAACCGCTGTAGAGGGTATCCTCCCGCTCACCCTGCTGGGCGATTAACAATTCGCTATCCCAGCGATCAACTCTCAGTCCAGCGTGCAAACTACTATTACCTGAACCTTGGTTATCAAAGCCGTAACGGGATTCGGCAAACAACGCATAGTTTTTATAGCGCATATCTTCCTTAAACGGCTTATTGAGTAAGTCGTCTAAACCAACATCCCCCGTTGCCATGCTGCGGCCATCATGCGCGCTAGACATATAATCCAGCCCCAATGTTAATTCGAGGGCATCGAGCGGGGTTAAATCAAACCAAAGATGACCACCGTCGGTCATCCGGCGCACATTCGAGCCAGAATTCACCCCTTCATCAAATCGGTCCATAATATGGTCGTTCTTATTGCTAAAGGCTTGTAACTCGACTGCGGCCAGCCAGGTCGACTCAAACTCATGTTGTATGAGCACCGCCGCATCACGGTTATCAATTTGGCGAGCCTTATTTAATCTGTCGGCATACTCTGCCTCACCGCTCGACTCACCGTAAGCTAACTCCACAACGGTACGCTCAGTAGGTGTCCAACCTAGGGCAAGATTGGCGTTTTGGCGGTCATAACTGGATTGCACCTTATTGCCATTGCCGTCCTGATAATGATCACTACTCGATTGATTAATATCAAAATCAAGGTAGTAATTTTTATCCCCTGCACTCAACTCCACCATGGCATCTCGTCTATCGAAACTGCCACCCGTCGCACTGGCACGCCCTTCAAGATCCGCTTGATTAAAACGATGGCGGTTTTTCTCAAACAGAATTGTGCCCGCGGTGCCGACAGGGCCATATTTCACCGTCTGCGGGCCTTTAATAACCGTTATCTGATCGTAAGTTTCGGGATAAATATAATTGGTTGGCGGATCCATACGTCCACCACAGGCACCATACACATGCTGGCCATCATCAACGATGTTTAAGCGCGAACCACCTAAGCCACGAAACATCGGATCGCCGCCAGAGCCGCCTTTACGGGTGATATTAAATCCCGGAATCGTGCGTAAAAACCCTGAGCCATCATAGGCGGGTAATGGCAATCGATTTTGTTTGGGATCACTCACTAAGTGTACTGGCTGACGCATCACATCAGCGGTAACCAGCAGATAATCTTTACATTTTTGGTCATCACCACAGTCGGTCGCCTCAGCAGACCAAGCCAGTTGAGGCGCAGCAGTGCTCAAAACACCCGCTAAAATAAGCGCTAATTTGATAGGTTGATACGGCATGACATTCCCCTACATATTGTTTTTAATGATTTTTGTGGGGGTATTGTTATGACTGGTGATATAAGTGCAATCAAAACTCGGCTTGGCGCGACAATCTGTCGCAGCCTAAGTTGCATGGGCTCACATTAAGGTAAATATTGATAAATGAGTCACTTACAAATTAAGAATTGCAGAAGTATAAAAACTCACATGAAGGATAACCGCCGTTACAGCAGCCAAGGCTCGGCCAATCCAGAGGTTAATGTTAGCAATGGCGCGGGTTTATTAATCGCATAACCTTGAACATAATCCACTCCTAAGCTCTTTAATTTTAAACCAATTTCTGTCGATTCAACAAACTCGGCTACCACATCAAATCCCATATCTTGTCCGAGCTGACAGATGGCTTTGATGATTGCTTGATCCGCATCATCGTCACACAGATTGATAACAAACTGACCATCGATTTTGACGTAATCCACATTTAAACGTTTGAGATAAGCAAAACTTGAAAATCCCGCACCAAAGTCATCCAGCGCGAGCTGGCAATTTAATGGCCTAAGCACTTCAATCAATTTAGTTGCTTGATCTAATTGGCTTACGGCGGCGGTTTCGGTGATCTCAATGCAGAGTTTATCCACCAACTCAGGTTCAGTCATTAGCCGCATTTCAAGCCAATTCATAAACTCGCTATCACCCAAAGACGTCGCCGAAAGGTTGACGGATACCAGCCCCAATTGCTGCCAAATCGCTAAATGGCTACTCCCCCACTTCAGCAGATTATCAATGACCCACAAGTCTACTTTGGCGGCCAAGTTATAGCGCTCAGCGGCAGGTAGGAAAATTGCTGGCGAAACAATGTTGCCATTGGGCTGCACCATACGGAGCAGCACTTCTAAATGTAATCCTGGCTCTTCGCAATTTAGTGGTGCAATACTTTGAAAATAAAGCTCAAATTGATTTAACGCGAGGGCACTAACAATATCTACCGAGGCCATCATTTCAGTGTAAAGACGGGTCATTTTAGGATCTTTAGCACTGTATAAATGCCAGCCATTTCGCCCCTTATCTTTGGCGAGTCGACAGGCCGCATCAGCATGGCTCATCACGGTATAAATATCAGAGGCCGACCTATCGAACTTAGCTATCCCCATACTGACGCTGACATTGTGGCAGCGGTTTTCCCAGATAAATTCGTGAGTTGCTAACTGAGTACAAATCCGCTTAGCAATATGCTGCGCCGAATCCACATTGCAGTAATGCATTAAAATACCGAACTCATCACCACCAAGCCGAGCAACAATATCGCCCTTGCGCACCAGTTGTTTAAGCCGCAATGTTAACTGGCACAGTAACTTATCCCCCGCTTGATGACCGCTAACATTGTTGATCACTTGAAATTGATCGACATCGATAAAGGCAACACAGGTAGGCATATCATCTTTGCTATGCAGCAAATTATCGAGTAACGCCTCAAAGTGCAGCCGATTGGGCAATCCGGTAAGAGCATCGTAGTTAGCATGAAAAGAGAGCTCATCGGCCAGCCGATACTTTTCACTCACATCTTCGGCAATCATAACCAGGGTGTCCTTATCACCGTGGATCTGACTAAAACTGAGCCTTAACCACTCTAATTGATGCAGCGATTTAAGCGGCAATTCGCACCAAGCTTGTCCTAATACGCCTTCACGCACCATATGCAACGTATCGGAGAGCATCGCGTGCTCTTCATCGCGCACCATGCTGAATAAATCGTATCCATGCTGCACTGGCAAGGTTTGCAGCGCCACTTTATTCAGCATCGTCAGTTGATTTTGTTTATCCAGCAAAGCACAAGCCAAGGGCAATTGATTAAAGACTTCGCGATATTTGTTTTCACTCGCTAACATATCATGGGCGATACGAGTCAGCTCCATCGCCGAACCAATCATCACAGCCGCATGTTGAAACTCCTGAATAAACTCCTCGGTCCACTCACAGCATTCGGAGCAATTTACCGCCCCAAGGGCAATACGGGTTTCTCCAAATACGACGGGGGGTAACACCAGTAGACTTTTGACATCCCAATCCCGTAACAATGCCCGCTCCGCCTGAGCTTCTGGCGGTAATGTATTCACATCGGGTAGATTCAGCAGCTTGGGGTTTCTCACAAGGGAGCGAAAAAAAGGCATACGCGCAAGCGGCCAAACGCGAGTCTGCTGGCCCTGGCTAAATTGCGGTTTTAAATACAAATTACGGGTGCGTAAATGGTCGAGGGATAAACTCCCCGTTAGCACAAACACCCCATCACAGTGCAACTGAAGTGTAATCGCCTCTAATGCTCTATCAACATTTTGCTCTAGGGTTTCTAGCGGCGTTTCGCTAAAAATCGTCACTAATGCCTGTTGGAGTGAATTTGCTAAACCATCTGACATGAAAAGGGATTTCCTTACCTACAATTCCATTTAAGGTATTATTGCTACACTTCCCAGAAACAAATTCAAGTCATCGAAAGCCGATGATGAATAATGACCACGGGCCTTTCTGTATTACCAAACAAAAGCATAGCTTATGTTTGGCATTTGAGCAGGTAGCGGAGATAAAGAGTGTTACAACGACTATTTCTTGGATTCGCCCTTAATGAGACTCAACGCATGCCACTGCTGCAATTGCAGCAATGCTTAGCACAACAGTTAACGCCCCATGCAAAACCCGTAAGCAAAGCGAATTTTCATCTCACCCTCGCTTTTTTAGGCTTAGCCCATCAGTCTCAAAAGACGCAACTGCTCGAAGCCGTTGATAAACTGCATCGGCCACGATTTACTGTACAACTGGATAAGCTCGCCGTTTGGCCCAAGGCACAGGTATGTTGTTTAAAGGGAGATAGGGTTAGCCCGGCGTTGGCGTTACTGGCATCACAGGCGCAAGATTTAGCGCAGCAGTTGCAATTGCATCAGAGCGAACATCCATTTCGACCGCATATCAGCTTGTTTAGAAAAGCCAAGTCTTTGAGCACCTTTGATAACGAACTTCTCCTCAAGGATCTAGCGAATACACCAATAACTGAACTAACGCTCGCTCCCGAACAGCTTCATTTGTACCTTTCTTCAAGCGGTAATCGTGGGGTGGAATATCACATCTTACATTCTTGGCCGCTCGAACAGCCTGAATCCGCCCAATAAATAAGACGCCAGAAACAATCAGCCCGAGCATAGCCCGGGCTGATAAAGATAATAAAACACTAACGGGTTTAATCGAGCAAACGCAGTGTCTCACGGTAGGCGCGTTTTTGCTCATAGCTATGTAAACGCTGCTTAAATTCATCGGTTTTAGTCGCTTCAGCCGTCATCTTCAAAGCTGCAATCGCTTTTTGCTGCGTCGAAACGGCAGCGCCAAAATCGCCCACTTCCGCATAGGCCGCGGCCAAGTTGTCGAGATTAGTGGGATCGTTTTCGTTGACCTTAAGGAGCTGTAGAGATAACTGAAGCGCTTTATTGCCATCACGGTATTCGGCCTCAGGGCAAGTTGCGAGAATCCAAGCCACATTGCCAAGGGCAATATCATCGCCAACACGGGAAAATTGCTCTACCGCTTTACCGCAATTGCGCTTAACGCCATCACCACCCGAAGCGTAAATAAAGCCTAAACGGAACTGTGCCCAACGGTTACCTCGCTCGCCCATATCCTTATACCAACGCTCGGCAACAGCTAAGTCTCGTTTAATCAATTGGCCTTCAAAAGAGAGATCCGCCAAAGTTTGCTGCGCCTTTTCGTGTTGTTGCTCGGCGGCGAGAGTTATCCAGTGCAGTCCTGATGGCACTTCTTGCTGCACATAACGTCCAGAGAGAAACATCAGTCCCAGTAAAAATTGCGCATCGGCATCACCTTGTTCCGCCTGAACTTGAATATGCACAAATTTACTCGCCGCAATTTCATTTGCGGGCTGCGGGATAGAAAATGCGTATGCAGCAGAACTTAATCCAACGGATAAAGTCAATCCTGCACCGAAAACCCATTGTCTGTATTTCACGTGGTAACCTCTTCGAAAAACAACCGCGTCCCCAAGTTAGCCAGAATTAACCCCATAAGTCGAGTCTAAATAGGTTCAATTGACCTTAAATAAAGGGAAAAATCACCGCTGATTTTTAAATTGCTCGACTCACAATGTCAGGCCACTAAGGTTTACGATTATTTTACTCACAAAAAACCCTTAAAAGCCTTTATAAGATGTGATTAACTCTACAGAGTTAAGTGAATCCAGTGAGTTTGACACCGATTTAGTTGACTAATATCACTAAAGTAGCAAAATAAGCTCTAATTTTAGTTGGTTAATTGCATTTATTCACTCATTCTAAACTAAGATGTCCATCAAGTTTTTATGGGTGTAATTGACGTAAAATGCTTATTTAGAATATTCTTACTTTCGTTTTAATCAATCGAGGAACATCGACATGGCTCTGATTGGTAAGCCAAAACCGGACCCAACTTTGGAATGGTTTTTATCACACTGTCACATTCATAAGTATCCCGCTAAAAGCACCTTGATCCATGCTGGTGAAGACTCAGATACCCTTTATTACATCGTAAAAGGTTCTGTTGCGGTATTGATTAAAGATGAAGAAGGTAAGGAAATGATCCTATCTTATCTTAATCAAGGCGACTTTATCGGTGAGTTAGGATTGTTCGAAGAACAAGCTGAACGTACAGCCTGGGTTCGTGCAAAACAAGCATGTGAAATTGCTGAAATCTCTTACAAGAAGTTCAAGCAATTAATCCAAGTTAACCCCGAAATTCTGATGAAGCTTTCGGCTCAAATGGCATACCGCCTACAGAGCACTAGCCAGAAAGTCGGTAATTTAGCATTCCTCGATGTGGCAGGCCGTATTGCCCAAACATTGTTGCATTTAGCAAAACAACCTGATGCCATGACTCACCCAGACGGCATGCAAATTAAGATCACTCGCCAAGAAATTGGTCAGATCGTTGGTTGTTCCCGCGAAACTGTGGGTCGTATCTTAAAGATGCTTGAAGAACAAAATCTCATTCAAGCACACGGTAAAACCATTGTGGTATATGGCACCCGTTAAGTTAGACTTCAGCTTGATTTAAGCCTGTTTCATTAAAGTGGCCTAGCATAAAATCTAGGCCATTTTTTATTGGGGAGCATAAATGAAACGGCTGTTATTTATCTGTTTTTTCAGTCTGTTTACGCTGGTGCATCCAACAATAATTAACGCCGAACCGATTGAATTAGAACATTATCAAGCCAAGGCTTTAGTCAACTCTGGGCAAATTCTATCACTCAATGGCACCCTAGCCGTGGTCAATCAATTCTGCCAAGGTGAACTAATTGACGCACATCTCTATCAAGAAGATCATAAATGGCGCTATGATTTGCAAATCAAAGTGCAACGCGGCCAAATAGTGAATCTGAGTATTGATGCCACCAACGGTCAACTTGAACACTCCACCGCACTACCGAGCGAATGTCGAAAACATGAAACTGCTACTCGTTGAAGATAATCCGATGTTGGTCTCCGAACTGGAGAAACAACTCAAACAGGCTGGCTACGTTACCGATATTACTGACAAAGCGGTTGAAGCCGATTACCTCGTTAAAGAAACCCAATACGATTGCGTGATCTTAGATATTGGTCTCCCCGATGGCAATGGGCTGGAATTACTCGAAGGCTGGCGTAATCAAGGCATTAGCACTCCTGTTATTATGTTAACCGCCCGCAGCCAATGGCATGAAAAGGTCGAAGGTTTCAATGCCGGTGCCGATGATTATTTAGGAAAACCCTTCCACGCACAGGAGTTATTAGCGCGTATCCAAGCGCTTATTCATCGCGCCCATGGCCGTTTAAATAATTCCAGCAAGCAACTTAGCTATGGCGGCGTCACCTTAGATGAAGCCGAACAAACCGTCAGCGTTGGCGAGCATTTATATGAATTGACTGCCATGGAATTCAGGCTGTTAAAAATCTTCCTCATGTCACCTAAGAAGCTGTTATCTAAGGCTCAACTGACGGACAAGCTCTATCAGTTTGACGACGAGAAAGAGAGTAATGTGGTTGAAGTTTACGTGACTCATCTGCGCAAAAAACTCGGTAAAACTGCGATAGAAACCCGCCGCGGCCAAGGTTATATCTTCCACGGCGTGACTGCATGATCTCGATTCGCACTAAGCTCAGTTTATGGTTAACGGGCTTATTGGTATTAGGCACAGTGGTTGGACTCGTATTATTTGAGTCCATGCTGCGCCAAGCGTTTCACGACTCGATTATCAATCGCTTAGAAGAAGATTTAGAACACATTATGCTGGCAACCCATTTCAATAATGGGGAAATCCACATCGATCAGAGCCAACTGTCGAGCTTCTACCGCCCCGCCTATTCGGGGCGTTATTTCCAGCTAAACCTGCCCAATGAAGTGATCCGCTCCCGCTCCCTGTGGGATATGCAGCTCGATATCGAACCTTTAGCGCCAAACCAGACCCGTGTCTGGCAGGCAAAGGGACCTAAAAATAATGATATGCAGTTGTTATCTCTTGGATTAAATTCCAGCAGTGCCAATGTGACCGCTACGCTTACTGTCGCACAAGATTTGAGTATTGGTCGGCGGGTATTTAGTGAAGTCTACGGCACTAAGCTTGGGGTTAACCTCGCCATGTTAGTGGCCATGATCGCGGGTATATTCCTGATCCTGCGCCAATCCTTTAAACCCGTTAAACAGATCCAACATGCACTGTCACGCCTACAAGAAGGCGAGATTAACGCCTTAGAGCTGAATAACATTCCGCCCGAAGTGCAACCGCTGGCGAAGACCTACAACGAGTTATTGGAATACACCGCCAAGCAAATAGAACGTAGCCGCAATAACTTAGGCAACTTAAGCCATGGGCTCAAAACCCCACTGGCAGTGATGCAGCAACAGGTAGAAGCCTTGGGGCTAAAAGATCCCGATACCGCCATGGCGTTGCAACAGCAACTCGACGCTATCCATAAAATGGTCGAGCGTAAGCTTGCGGCGGCGCGGATCACCGGTGATATGTTACCTGCCGCCCAGTTAGTGGTGCCGAGGGATCTTCACAGCCTCGCCAATACCCTTAACAAAGTGCACAGAAGCAAAAACATCAACTGCGACTTTGAGCTCGATCCTAGTATCCAACGCCTGCCTATTCATAGGGAAGATGGTATGGAGCTCTTAGGGAATCTGCTCGATAACGCCTTTAAATGGGCGGGTAGCCAAGTCACGGTAAAACTGTGGAAGGCGCAAAACAAACTCTGCCTTAGCATCGATGATGATGGCCCAGGTGTTGCTGACGACGAACTCGATAAACTCACCCAAAGGGGCACGCGCCTTGATGAATCCGTCATGGGTCATGGCCTAGGGTTATCGATAGTGAAAGAAATTGCCGAGCAATATGGCATTGAACTTAAGTTTAAACACAGCAGCCACTTATCTGGCCTCAGTATTGAACTAGTCTTTGGCTAACGAGTGCTTAGCTAAGCGTGCTTAGCGAACATGTGTTGAGCTAACTATTGTTGTCCTAGCTATTTGCTCTAAGTGCCACCCATAAAAAACGCCATCAATTGATGGCGTTTTTGTTTGAGATTAAGTCAGCAACAACCTAATTCATTAGGCTTTTTTCGCGTTGGTGCTCTCAAAAATCTTATCGGCTGATGCGGCCACGAATCCCGTATACAGCTCACCATTCGCCTTTGGATAACGCAGGGCAAACTCATAAAAGCAGCTTGGGATCTCAACCGTTGCATCGCTAAATGCCACAGCGATTTTATCGGCCATAGTCGATGATTGCTCCAGTAACACCTCTGGTGAACCTTTGATTTCGCCACCTGAGCTATTGAGCACAAAGCCCGCTTGCTTAAGCGCCTCATTCACAGATTCTAATGTCTCGAAGCCCTCAAGGTGGTTGATAGAGACTGTAAAATGATTGGCGCGGTAGCCAAAGGCTGCGACCCAAGCCGCATATTCACTCTCTTCGAGCAGCGTCTCGTAGGTTTTAGCATCCAGCGTCCAATGACGACCCGAATAGATAAAGTTATCCGCTTTCGTCGCTTGCTCATCCACTTGGGCAATCAAGCCTTGGATAGTGCTTTGCAGTGATGGGCTAAACTCTTCCACCAATAGCTCAGAAATAAACACCTTAGGTTGAGTCGCATCTGGGTGCTCAAAATGCTTTGCCACCAGTTTTTTCTGTTCAAACTTATAGTCACCGCAGGCCACATAACCTAAAGAGGTAAAGTGCTCTGCTAATACGGCTAAATTCACCTTAGCGATGTTAAAAGTACGCAGGGCGATATGGTCGTTGATAATCGGCTTGCCGTGTCCAAGTAGCTCGTGCACCTTGGCCGCAGATGGGGTCATTTGAATATAGTCTTGCCAGAGGGCGGCAAATAACGCATTGATATCTGTGTGCATAAAAACTCCTTTTATTGTGCTGCGACTATAGTGAGTATTGTTTTGCCGCTCGCACTCAATGTAACGACCCTAGCCACTTGCTGCACAACGGCGCTCAGTAGCAGCCCAAGTAACGTTACTGCTTGTGATGAAAAAGGAAGAACCTAGGTTCTTCCTCAATGATGTCACTCTAAACTTAACCCTGGGCTTAAACTTGCGGGTAAGCTCACCGCATCCGCCTCAACGGAGGCAACGGGATAAGCACAGTAGTCGGCGGCATAAAATGCACTCGCCCTGTGGTTACCCGAAGCACCTACGCCACCAAAGGGCGCAGCACCCGAGGCACCAGTGATCTGCTTGTTCCAGTTCACAATCCCCGCACGAATGCGGGCAAGGAAATACTCATAATCATCACGGCTATCGGCCAAGATACCCGCAGATAAGCCATAACGGGTTTGGTTAGCCAGCTTAATCGCTTGGTCAAAATCGCTGTAGCGCACTAATTGCAGCAGTGGTCCAAAGTATTCCTCATCGGGTAACTCGCTCACCGCAGTGACATCGATAAGCCCGGGTGAGACTAAGCCTGTTCCAGCTTGCAGGTGAGTGAGTTCAACCAGTGACACGCCGCCTAAGTTCTGCAAGTTAGCCTGCGCCGCCACCATACCTTTCGCTGCGCCTTCGGAAATCATTGAGCCCATAAATGGTTGTGGCTGCGCGTTCCAAGGACCGACTTTAATCTGCTTCACCGCTTCAACCAGCTTGGCGACCAAGGCATCGCCCTGCTCGCCTTGCTCAACATAGAGCCTGCGGGCACAGGTACAACGCTGGCCTGATGAAATATAGGCCGATTGCAGAATATCGTGCACCGCCGCTTTAATATCGGCGACGCCTTTAATAATCAGCGGGTTATTACCGCCCATTTCTAAGGCGAGGATCTTACCCGGATGACCCGCATATTGCTGGTGCAACAGGTGACCAGTGCGAGAGCTACCAGTAAAGAATAGGCCGTCGAGTTGTGGGTGCGACGCCAGCGCTTTACCCGTATCGACTTCACCTTGGACTAAGTTGATTACACCCGCGGGCAGACCCGCTTTTTCCCAGAGAGAGACCATTAACTCGGCCACTTTAGGCGTCAATTCAGAGGGCTTAAACACCACGGTATTGCCCGCAAGCAATGCTGGCACTATATGACCATTGGGTAAATGCCCAGGGAAGTTATAGGGCCCAAACACAGCAACCACACCGTGAGGCTTATGGCGTAGCACGGCGCGCCCTGCTGGCGTGTCATTGGCTTCAGTGCCGGTGCGCTTGTTATAAGCCGTTGCCGACAGGCCAATCTTACCAATCATGGCAGCAACTTCTGTCGCCGTTTCCCACTGGGGTTTACCGGTTTCCTGAGCGATCGTTTCGGCTAATTCGGCTTTGTTCGCTTCGAGTTGGCTACGATAAGCTTCAACTATCTTTAGACGCGCATCAAAACCTAACATAAACCAATCGAACTGAGCTTCACGGGCGGCATCGACGGCAGCGTTGACTTGATCGGCTGTCGCCGTTTGGCCGCGCCAAATAATTTCGCCATTTGCTGGGTTGCTAGAGGTCACATCATGACCCTTGCCAGCGTGCCACTGGCCTTTAATAAAATGTGTCATTTGCTATTCCTACATTGCCAAAATACGGATTTGATCGCCTTTTGCGAGTAACAAACCTTCGGCGAGTTCTGGGCTAATTACCACCTGCTCAGCTTTATCATCAACGCAGAGATAAGCTGCGGTCGCTCTGTAATTGGCTAATTGAGTGTTAGAGATAATAAATTGCTTATCGGATTCTGGCATATCACCAATTTCGACCGTCAGTAGACGGCTTTCACGCACAGCACGAATATCGGTTAAACGGCACTCGACCGTTGGGCCACCATCGAAAATATCCACATAACCGCGGCATCTAAAACCTTCGGCCTGCAGCAAGCTTAGGGCCGGACGCGTATTAGTGTGTACTTCGCCGATCACTTTTTGCGCTTCTTCTGGCAGCAGGCAAACATACACAGGGTTACGGGGCATCATCTCCGCCATAAAGGCTTTTTTACCTAAGCCAGACAGGTAGTCAGCTTGAATAAAATCAATGCCTAAAAAGTTTTTTTGCAACCAACCATAGAAGGGAGAATGACCATCTGCATCACTCACACCACGCATTTCAGCAATCACAGTTTCGCCAAAGCGTTTGGCATGCTGCGCCAAAAACAGAAAACGGCTGCGGGATAACATGCGGCCATTATTCCCCTTACGATAAGGCTCCCGTAAAAACAGGGTACAAAGCTCAGCGGCGCCGGTGTAATCGTGACAAAGGGTTAAGGTTTCCACCTCGTTGCGAACTTCAATTTGCTCAGAATGGTACACCTCAGTTCCGAGGCGATAATGGTAGAAGGCATCTTCCATACCGACTGCGGCTTCAATCGCGCAGGTGCCGACCACTTCACGGGTCGCGGTATCCTCGAGCACCATTAAGTAACCTTCATCAAAGGGCTTATCGACAACTTTGGCAAAAGAGGCTTCAGCACGGGCAATTTTATGCCGAAGCAAATCGGCATTGACTGGCAATGAGGTAAAACCATGACCAGACTCTTCGGCAATTTGGTATAGAGATTCAAAGTCGCCAGCCCGAATAGGACGTATGATTAACATCTTAGTGTCTCCTCACTTAAGCTTGCAGTGCACCAATGCGCCTATCTTCAAAAGACAGGAATGATATCTGCAAGAATTCCCTGACAAAAAAGGAGTGCGAATAAAATTCAGCACTCCTTTGGTCCTTAGGCAGCGGCGATGCTCGCCACGGCACGTTCAAAACGTGCCAGACCTTCTGCAATATCTGCCTCAGGGATCACCAGTGAAGGTGCAAAACGAACTACGTTGGCCCCCGCCATCAGGCTCATTAAGCCTTCAGCAACAGATGCCACTAAAAAGTCACGTGAACGACCTTGATATTGTTCATTAAGAACCGCCCCTAACAGTAAGCCTTTACCGCGAACTTCAGAGAAAACGTGATATTTTTCATTAATTTTGTTCAAGCCATCGCGTAATAATTGCTCGCGATGTTTCACACCATTCAAGACTTCTGGCGTGTTAACCACATCTAATACCGCGTTGCCGATAGCACAAGCTAATGGATTACCACCATAGGTTGAACCGTGAGTCCCCACTTTTAGGTGCTCAGCAATTTCCGCAGTAGTCAGCATAGCTGCAATAGGGAAACCACCGCCAAGTGCTTTAGCCGTGGTAAGAATATCCGGCACTATGTCGGTGCCCATGTAAGCATAAAGTTCACCCGTACGGCCAACACCAGTTTGTACTTCGTCGAAAATCACCAGTGCATTGTGTTTATTAGCCAGTTCACGCACCGCTTTGAGGAACGCAGGATCAGCATTAATAATACCGCCCTCACCTTGCAGCGGCTCAAGCATGATGGCGCAGGTTTTATCCGATACGGCCGCTTCTAATGCCGCAACATCGTTATAAGGTAAGTGGGTAATGCTTTGCGGTTTTGGACCAAAACCATCGGAATAGGCCGCTTGACCACCAACGCTCACGGTGAAGAAAGTACGGCCGTGGAAGGCTTTATCGAAGGCGATGATTTCATCTTTCTCTACGCCGTATTTTTCTAAAGCATAACGACGGGCTAATTTCAGTGCCGCTTCGTTGGCTTCGGCGCCAGAGTTGGCAAAATAGACACGCTCAGCAAATGTGCTATTGACTAACTTAGTGGCCAGCTCGAGTGCAGGCTCGTTGGTCATGACGTTAGACAGATGCCATAATTTTTCGCCTTGGTTTTTTAAGGCATTCACTAAGGCAGGATGACAGTGACCTAAGCAATTTACCGCGATACCGCCAGCAAAATCGATAAATTCGTTACCCTCTTGATCCCATACACGGCTGCCTTCGCCACGTACTGGGATCACGGCAGCAGGCGCATAGTTAGGCACCATAACCGCATCAAACTGGGCACGATTCAACTTCATATCAACGCTCATTCTTCTTCATCCTTTGTTTAAATGTAACGGCATCGGGAGCCGTCTGAGTCCCCAACGTATCTTTATCTTGAGTTAGTGATACAGGGTATGCTTGTGTCTATTAATAGCCATTATTAGCGAAATTGTGATCAAAATACCAGTTTTTCACAAACAACATTCACCATGCTTAAGGCCAAAGTGCATAAAGATTGCAGTTTAAGAACTATACAAGCGTTTACGCCAGAGGCATTTAGCATATTTAGTCAGAAAAAAAGTTATTTACCTCTATTTTTGCTAGCTATTCACCGAATATGAATAACTACACAATTTTAACGAATCAGCTGTGAAAGCACAAAATCCGCAATTTGTTCCCTCGCCTCAAGCGCTTCGGGCAACAGATGGAACAGGGGAAAAACATGGGGCATGTTGTGATAAAAACGCGATTCTACCGCGCCACCACTGGCCTTAACTTGCATAACCAGTCGTTCTGAGTCCTGTAAAAGCAACTCACGCGTACCGGCAATCACTAAGAGTGGTGGCAAGTCTGCCAAGTTCCCCTGTAAAGGTGAAACCCGTTCTGACATAGGATTCGCCCCAGCAAGATACGCCCCGCGCAGCCGCAATAGCGACTCAATGGTAAAGAACGGATCATCCGCGCCTAAAATCAGCTCGGTATCGCCGGTAATCGCTAAATCCAGCGCGGGTGACAACAACACACAGGCTTTAGGCATGGGCAGATGGCGCTTTTTAAGTTCGAGCAACAGACTTAAGGCTAAATTACCGCCGGCAGAATCGCCCATCAGCACTAGGTTATCGCTCCCTTTCAACTCAATTAAGTGCAGGTATGCCTCGAGTACATCGTCACAGGGCGCGGGATACGGATGCTCCGGCGCTAAACGATAATCAGGGATAAACGTATCAAGGCGACAACGTTCGCTGATATCGGCCACCAGTCTTGCGTGGGCATGGGGAGTTTTAAAACAGAATCCGCCGCCACGAATGTAAAATAGATTGCCCAAACGCGGCGTGTCATCGAGCAGCACGTAATGCAGTAGTGTGGAATGTTGTAAGGGAATTGAGGCAGTAACGAGCTTTTCAGGCCATGGCAACCAGCGCTTATCCAGCTCTAATAAACGTTGCCGTACTTGGCTTAGGGGAAGTTTGGCTTTACCTCGGCTGATCGATGGCCGTGCCACATAGGATAAAATAGTATTTAATACAGAAGCTTGCCAGCTTGGCATTTTCCGTCCTCCACATCAGTGCCGCAATTGGACACCGATGGGAACGGCGTGCAGATTACAGCAGATCCAACTTCCGATAATTTTGTGCTTTTAGGCGCAGCACTTCCTGCTCGCTGAGCTCGTAATAATCGAACATTAAGCGTTTTTCCTGCGGCTCGATTTGGCGCATCTCTTCAAGCAACAGCACCTTAGCATAACAATTCGCCCGTGCCACTAATGCGGCCGGCATCGAGAGTTCGCGGTAAGTTAAGGTTTGGTCCAACTCTTTAAGCAATTGAGTTAATGGACTCTGTTCAAACTTAAGTAACTCTAATAGTTGCCAATTAAGCTTATGTCCATGGGCTAACACTTGCTCAAAAACCACTTTAGCAGGGAATTCGGTGGCAATTACAGCATCGTACACTTCTTTATCTCGACTCGAGCTTGCCTCACGGATCCAATTGCCCCAAGTTTTATCAAATAAACGCGCACTAAGACTCAGCACGACTGAAGTGCCCAACTGATTCATTAATGCACCACTATAGACGAGTGCTGAGTCAGTATTATGAAGCTGCGCTAACGCATTCGCTGCTATTCCGCTGACAATGCTATAGCGCCACAACTTGCGGGTGGTCCAGAGTAACTTAGCGTTGCCACTGGGCAGCCAATTACGCAGGCAAAAATAAGGAATAATAGTGCGCAGGTTTTCGATGCCAATGTAATTCATCACTAATTTGATATCGGTGACGCGTACATCGGAACTCTGCGGGCGGCGCGCCCGAAATGCAGGACTATTAACCATATTGGTTAAATCGCGGCATAACCAGCTTAAATTGCTGATTAAAGGTCTTAATCTTGTGGCATCAAGATTTTTAGCCAGCAGTAATTCAAGTAACAGGAGTTGCGATTCGTTAATATCCGACTTGGCTAGCACTAACTCAGGGGAAGCTAATTGATGCTCAATAGCATTATTCACGGTCTCAATGAGTTGCTTTGAAATGGCCTCAAATACTTCTCGAGCTTGAATTTGTTTAAGTAGCCGTGACAGTATAGCCTCTCGCTCTACATCGAGTTTATTAGCATCAGCCTCAAGCTCTTGGTCTAAATCATCCAATAGAGTAGGACTGGCTTTTTGTTTACCGAGAATAAGTTGCTGATAGAGCCTATGTTCTATCTCTAAAATTTTGCCAGGTCTGACGCCGCCCGCTACCGATATCGCCACAGTTTACCTTTCCTATCTCGCCCGTGCTAAGTGGCGCGCATACGCTAAAATCGTTAAAAACATTGCAATTTCAGCATATAGGTTACCTCTTGGCAATAAGCAAACAAGTGACTATTTTACAACCCTGATTAGATTCACTCGCGCCGAAATCCACGCAACAAAAAGGCCTCATATTGAGGCCTTAATACTTTCGCGAGATTTACTTAAGCTCTTGTTCAAAGAGTTTGTAAATACGGCGATATTCGTCTAACCAGCTCGATGGCTGACGGAAGCCGTGGGGCTCAACCGGATAAATCGCCGTTTCGAACATCGGTTTTTCCAGCTCGATAAGATGCTGCACCATGCGCACGCTATCTTGGAAAAACACGTTATCATCCATCACGCCACTCATGATCAGTAATGGCTTAGTCAAGCCTTGGGCATGTTCAATGGGCGAACTACGCTCATAGGCGATAGGGTCAACATCCGGCGTGTTTAAAATATTGGAGGTGTATGGCGCGTTGTAATGTGCCCAATCCGCCACAGGGCGCAGTGCTGCGCCTGCTTGGAATAATTCAGGCTCAGTAAATAAGGACATAAAGGTTAAGAAACCGCCGTAAGAACCGCCATAGGTACCGACGCGCTTAATATCCACGTTGGCATTTTGGCCCATCCAAGTCACGCCATCTTTTAAATCTTCGACTTCAGGATGCCCCATATTGCGATAAATCGCCGTGCGCCAATCGCGACCATAGCCTTTAGAACCACGGTAATCCATGTCCATCACGACATAGCCTTGTTGAGTCAGTAGGTTGTGGAACATAAACTCACGGAAGTAACCACTAAAGCCATAATCGGCATTTTGTAAGTAACCTGCACCATGGTTAAAGACAACGGCAGGATATTTTTCGGCGCGAGATTTGTCATAACCCTGCGGCAAATAAACCCGCGCATACACTTGGCCAGCGCCATGGTTTGAAGGAACGGCAACCACTTCGGGTGCTTGCCATGGATATTGCTTAAAGGCATCGCTGGTGTATGACGTGAGCTGTTTTAACTCACCGCCAATCGGCTGAATATAAAGCTCATTTGGCTCTGTACGGCGAGACGCATTCAGCAGCAACTTAGTGCCATCGGGGCTTAAGCTGTAATCTAAATTACCGTCCCACTGAGTTAATTGCTCGTTTTTGCCCGAGGCGATATTCACACGGTGAACATTGTAAATACCAGGGTGGCTTTGGTTAGCCTTGTAGTAGATGTAGTTTGCATCGGGCGATAGAGTAATATCGCTCACCACAAACTTACCTTGGGTCAAAGCGCGGGGCTTTTCACCGTTCGCCTTGATATAAAGCTGGGAATAACCTGTTTCTTCAGAGAGATAGTACAGACTGTCCGTACCGGGTAACCAGCCAAATTGGTTATAGTCGTAGTTCACCCAAGCATCATCATGCAGACGATGCTCGGTGATAAACTTGCCCTTTGCCAGATCGACACTGGCAATCCAACGATCTTTGTTATCGGTCGCTTCGACCATTACAGCCAATTTGTTCTCAGACTCATGCCATTGAATCGCGCTTTGAGTCCAGCCCCAATCCTGCATCAGCTGGATTTTACGTGGAGCCTTAGTACTTTGATATGACTCACCTTTTGCTTTAGCGTTTTCACTCTTAACCTTAGCTAAAACGTCTTCATCGAAGCCAGTTAAGCCTTCGATAGTCACATCGATCTGTTTATGCTCATTGAGGTCTAACACCAAAAAGCGCTGTCCTGGTGGATTATCTTCCGCGACACGGGCACGCACGGGCACAGGGTCGATATAGCCTTCGCTACCGAGGTAGTTTGGCATGATGTCGTGTTCACTGCTGCCGGTGTAATTTTTATCGGTTAGGGCTACAAACAGATAGCGACCGTCTGGCGACAGACTTAGCTCAGACACCACCTCGGCATCACCTAGATACCAAGTGTTAGCGGCGAGGGTCGGATCGCTCTTTTGCAGCTCGTTCTTAAACTGTTCTTTGGCTTTGGCATTTTCCTGCTGCAACGCCACATATTGAATGAGTCTGTGCTGCTGCTTGGCTAAGTAGCTGCTGGGTTCTTTCACACCTTCAGGCGCTTTCGCCATTTTGATTTCAGCCAACTGCTCCACTAATCCACTGTCTTGATGGATTTGGAAAACATTATCCCCTTGCCAATAGGCGATATCGCCATTGTTAAGGTAACGCAGGCCACTGATGGCAGTGCGCTGGCGGGTAAGCTGGGTGATTTTGCCAGAGCTTAAATGCTTAACAAAAATATTGCCTTGGTAGAGATACGCCTTGTTAGCTTTAGTGCTATCGAACACACCAAACTGTTGATCAGCCGCATGTAGCTTATCGATGGCCAGTTCAACGGCGCGGCTGTCATTAATGCCCTGCTGATAATAATTCCGTAATGGCGATGCACTGGGTTGGCGCGCAAAGAAAACGCTCTGACTGTCATCGCTCCAGTAGGCTTCCTTAGCGAAAATCCCCATCCAATCGGGGTTCGCCATAATTTGATTCAGCGTAAGCGGTTGTGAAACTTGGGGAGGCTGAGCTAAAGGGACTTGATAAGCCTGTGGTGTGGTCGCGGGAGTTGCCGTTTCGGTTGAGGTGGCGGCGCAACTCGTCAATACCGCAACGGCTAACGCACTTAAACCCAAATTTCGCATTACGCTGTTCATTTGTCCTTCCTTTTATTGTTATCGCTGCCCTAGTTACACTTTGGAGCTAACTCCATGAGTACGTGAGCAGGCATCGTTTTGCGGCAGTTATATCACACTTGAGCGACATATTTGCTTAAATGAAGGAGAAATCTTGTAACAAAGAGTAGAGCAAAATCGATTTTTTGGATTCAACCTAAGCCGATTGAGATAAGAAATTTGCCAACAATTCATGCCCTTGCTCGGTGAGAATCGACTCGGGGTGAAATTGCACACCAAAGAGCGGCAACTCTTTATGACTCATGGCCATGATTTCGCGCCCATGGCTCGGGTCATCAAACCAAGCATCCAGCACAAAACCGTCAGGTATGGTATCAACCAGTAATGAATGGTAGCGAGTTACCGTTAATGGCTGATTTAACCCTTTAAACAGGCGCTCACCAGTATGGGTAATCTCGCTAACTTTACCGTGCATCACCCGCTGTGCTCGCACGACTTTGGCCCCAAACACCTGCGCCATGGCTTGATGTCCTAAGCACACGCCAAGGATCGGTAAACGAGTAGCAAAATGCTCAATTGCTGCCAAGGAAATCCCCGCTTCGTTAGGTGAGCAAGGGCCAGGTGAGATGACTAAATGATTCGGCGATAGCGCCTCGATTTCCGCTAAGCTGATTTCATCATTGCGTTTAACCACGATCTCTTGCCCTAACTGCTGAAAATACTGCACTAAGTTAAAGGTAAAAGAGTCGTAATTGTCGATCATTAGCAACATACAAAATCCATTGGCTCAAATGGGAAGTCGATGCACTCCACGGCTGAAATGCGGCGCAAATGCTACCACAGCACTAGCTTGGGATTAAGCATTAAAAAACAAAAAGCCAGTCAATTGACTGGCTTCCCATAGTATAGATCAGAGCACAAGTAACTTATTTGACTAAGGTTAAATGGCTACGACGCTTAGGCGGTTCATCCGTTGGTTCGGTTGGCTTGTCTTTTGTCTCAATGATAGACAAGGCCGATTCGGCTTCCTCTTCGACTAAGTACGCATCTTCAATATCGAAGACAGTCCCAGCGCCATTTTCACGAGCGTAAATGGCCACAATCGAAGCCATTGGCAATAATACCTGCTGAGGTACACCACCAAAACGCGCATTGAACTCCACAAATTCATTACCAATTTGCAAATTGCCCACTGCACCAGCCGCGATATTTAATACAATCTGGCCATCCTTCACATATTGCTGCGGTACTTGAGTGCCCTTGACAAAGGCATCAACCACAACGTGAGGTGTTAATTGGTTATCCATCAACCAATCGTAGTAAGCCCTGAGTAAATAAGGACGATTTGGAGTCAACGCTTTCATTACATACCCATGCGCATTTCGCGTTCAGCTTCAGTCAACGAAGCTTTAAAAGATTCACGCTCAAAAATACGTGTCATGTAAGCTTTGATGTCTTTTGCTACGCGGCTGTCTAACTCAATACCCAATACAGGCAAACGCCATAATAATGGGCCAAGGTAACAATCCGCTAAACCAAATTCTTCACTCATAAAGTAAGGCATTTCAGCAAATACTGGCGCGATTGACAGTAAACTTTCAGTCAACTCTTTACGAGCAGCCTCTGCGCGGTCACCTTTACGAATACGTGCGACGAGTGAGTACCAATCAGTATCGATACGATGCATCATCAAGCGGCTTTGACCACGAGATACAGGGTAAACAGGCATCAAGGGTGGATGAGGGAAACGCTCATCCAAGTATTCCATAATGATGCGTGACTCATAGAGTACAAGCTCACGATCTAATAAAGTAGGTACTGAGTTATAAGGATTTACTTCGAGTAAATCCTCAGGCATTTCATTAGGGTCGACCTGTAAAACATCAACAGTAACCCCTTTCTCAGCTAACACGATACGGACTTGATGGCTATAAAGATCATCAGCACCTGAAAACAGTGTCATGACAGAGCGTTTGTTGGCAGCAACAGCCATTGATACCCTCCAGAGTCGAAATAAAACAAAAGTAAACGAGGGGCAAAGCCCCCCGTTTACACTATGCGGATACTATATTTTACCCGTTATTGGTGCCTAGTGTACATCTTTCCAATACTCTTTCTTCAAGAGGTAGGCCACAATAAAGAATATAAACAGGAATCCGAGCACCCACCAACCTAAAGCTTGACGCTCTAACTTAACAGGTTCAGCTGAATAAACTAAGAAACCAGTGATATCACGTACCGCTTGGTCATACTCTTCAGCATTTAACTTACCACCAGAAACCACAATTGTACCATCTTCTTGCTTAACAGGCGTGCCTTGCAGTTCTTCAAGAACATGTGGCATCCCCACAGATGGGAAGACAGTGTTGTTTACGCCGAATGGACGGCTTGGGTCTTTGTAGAAGCCTTTGAGGTATGAATACACCCAATCTTCGCCACGAACGCGTGCTACTAAGGTTAAGTCTGGTGGAGTTGCACCGAACCACTTAGCCGCATCTTTGTGTGGAATCGCGTTTTGCATCAGCTCACCGATTTTGGCATCGGTAAACATGTACTTGCTACGCATATCATCGGCAGAAATACCGAGATCGTTCGCCACACGCTCATAGCGTTGATACTGAGTGCTGTGACAACCAGAGCAATAGTGTTGGAACATATCCAGACCACGCTCTAAAGAAGCCTTATCATGCAGATCAACATTGGCTTTTTCTAAATGTACATTGTGTCCACTCGCGGCCATTGCCAGCGTCGGGATCAATGTAACTAATGCAATCAGTAATTTTTTCATTAGTGTGTCAACCTCGCTGGAACAGGCTTAGTTTTCTCATTTTTGCTGTATAACCACAGTAATAAGAAGTAGCCGAAATACGTCACAGTGAAGATACGTGCAACAATAGTCAGCTCTGGTGTTGCAGGTACAGCGCCTAAATAACCTAAGACGATGAACGATACAGCGAACTGAGCGATGTTCAACTTGTGCAGCGTGCTGCGGTAGCGAATTGACTTCACTTTACAACGGTCTAACCAAGGCAATACGAACAGTACTGCAATCGACAGCCCCATCATTACAACACCGCCCAATTTGTCGGGAACAGCACGTAAGATGGCGTAGAAAGGTGTAAAGTACCATACTGGTGCAATGTGCTCCGGTGTCTTCATTGGGTTAGCCGCTTCAAAGTTTGGCTTCTCAAGGAAGTAACCGCCGCCTTCAGGGATGAAGAACAGCACGTAACAGAACACAATCAGGAAGCCCGCAACACCCATAATGTCTTTAACTGTGTAGTATGGGTGGAATGGAATACCATCAACTGGCCAGCCATTCTCGTCTTTGTTCTTCTTGATTTCGATACCGTCTGGGTTGTTTGAACCCACTTCGTGCAGAGCGATTAAGTGTAAGAACACTAAAACCACTAACACTAATGGCAGTGCGATAACGTGCAGAGCAAAGAAACGGTTCAGTGTGGCGCCAGAGATCACGTAGTCACCACGGATCCATAGAGTTAAGTCATCACCGATAACAGGGATAGCACCGAACAGAGAAATAATTACCTGCGCCCCCCAGTAAGACATTTGTCCCCATGGCAACAAGTAACCCATAAAGGCTTCAGCCATCAGCACGAGGAAAATCAACATACCGAATAGCCACAGCAGTTCTCTAGGCTTTTGATATGAACCGTAAATCAGACCACGGAACATATGTAAGTAGATCACCACAAAGAACGCAGACGCACCCGTTGAGTGCATATAACGCAATAACCAGCCGTACTCTACGTCACGCATGATGTATTCAACAGAGGCGAAAGCACCTTCTGCTGTGGGTACATAGTTCATCGTTAACCAGATACCCGTCAGTAATTGGTTAACCAATACCAACATCGCTAGCGAACCGAAGAAGTACCAAAAGTTAAAGTTAGTTGGCGTAGCATACTGACCCACATGGCGATTATACGTCGCCGTCATTGGGATCCGAGCATCAATCCAATTAATTAAATTCTTAACCATTACGCCACTCCTTTATCTACACCGATGATAACAGTGCCATCATCAACATATTGATGTGGAGGGATAACTAGGTTCAATGGAGCTGGAACGCCTTGGAACACGCGGCCCGCCATATCGAACTTAGAACCATGACATGGGCAGAAGAAACCAGAAGTCACACCTTGAACTTGCTCAGCAAATGAATCTGGCAAATAAGTGGGTGAACATCCTAGGTGGGTACAAATACCGACAGCAATAAAATACTCTGGCTTGATTGAGCGCAGAGGATTTGTTGCATATTCAGGCTGCTGCATTTCAGCAGAAGCTGGATCTCTTAACTTATCGTCGTGTGTTGGCAGTTCATTGATCACAGCTTCAGTGCGACGAACAACCCATACAGGTTTTCCTCGCCATTCAACACGGATCAGCTGACCTGGCTCTACTTTACTGATATTTACTTCGACCGGTGCACCTGCAGCTTTCGCTTTGGCACTCGGATTCCATGACTTGATGAAAGGAACCGCTACAGCGACGGCACCAGCACCACCTACTACGGCGGTTGCGGCTGTCAGGAATCTGCGACGTCCGGTATCGACTGGCGCATTGCTCATCCACTTATCTCCCAGAGGGTGTTGGAATTTTTATATTTCAAAGACTTTTTGCCTCTTAGTTATCACCATGGGCAAAAATCGAAGTTTGAAGCGGGGCTCATTATAGCTAAAAATTAGAAGCAGATCATAGTGAAAACACGCAAGTAAGTTAGGGAGATTGCGAGTTTTTTAAAAAAAGGGCAAAAAAAGTACAGCTGTTAAGCAATTTTAATCGTTTTGAACTGTTTTTTGAGCATATTGACTGTGTGATAGGCATAAACAATGCATTGCTAATGTAATTTTAGCGCTCACTTTGTCACTTACTGTTTTCATTTAGGATAAAAAAATGGGCCCCAGTGATTGGGGCCCATTCTGAACGATTTAGCATCGCTTATTTCTTAGTAGCACTACTCTTCATGTATTTGAAGAATTCGCTATCTGGCTCTAACACCATAACGTCTGAACTTCCGGAGAAGCTCGCACGATAAGCATCTAAACTACGCAAAAAGCTAAAAAATTCAGGATCTTTGTTATAAGCATCCGAATAAATTTTTGCAGCTAATGCATCACCTTCACCACGAATGGTTAAGGCTTTACGCTCTGCTTCCGCAATTTTAACAGTAACATTGGCATCAATCGTAGCGCGAATAATTTCAGATTGCTCTTTACCTTGAGCACGGTGCTCTTTAGCCACAGCTTGACGCTCAGCGCGCATACGTTGGTAAATACTGTTACTCACGTTTGCGGGTAGGTTGATCTGCTTAACACGCACGTCAACAACCTCAATACCTAAATCTTTAGCACTCTCAGCAGCATTCGCTAACGCGTTATTTTGTAACTCATCACGCTGCCCAGAAACGATCTCTTTGATCGTACGACGACCAAACTCGGTACGTAAATCGTTGTTGATCTTACGTTGCAGTAAGGTCTCAGCATTCGATTTAATCCCCCCATTAGTAGAGAGGTAGTATTTTTCGAAATCAAAAATACGCCACTTCACATAGGAGTCGACCATTAAGTCTTTTTTCTCAGAGGTGACGAAACGATCTGCAGCACCATCTAAGGTTTGGATACGCGCATCAAGCAACTTCACTTTATCGATCACAGGTACTTTAAAGTGTAAACCTGGGCCGAAAACACGTGTTACTTGTTTGCCATCAACTTTATCTTTAACGATTTCGCCAAAGCGCGCCACAATCGCACGTTCGCCTTCGTTAACCACCATCACAGATGACAAACCAATGCCTAATATAACGGCGATCAGAACAATACTTAATCTACCCATGAATTACTCCCTCCCCTGGCGAGCACGTTCCTCGCGAGATGGGCGTTCACTCAAAGGCTCACCAATGCGTGTCGTTGAAATAGATGAAGAATTGACATTCTGTTGAGGTTTAGGCTCAACGTCTGGCATAGTCGCAGGCTTCTCTTTCATTAACTTGTCTAGTGGCAGATACATTAAATTGCCGTTGTTTTTAGCATCGATAATGACTTTGTTAGTGTCAGTCATCACCTGTTGCATTGCATCGAGATACAAACGCTTACGGGTCACTTCAGGTGCAGCTTGGTATTCAGGTAAGAGCAACTCGAAACGAGCCACTTTACCGCGCGCCTCTAAAATTTCACGTTCTTTATAAGCATTAGCTTGTTGCGCCATGCGCTCGACTTCACCACGTGCTTTCGGTTCAATCTCACGGGCATAGGCTTCAGCCTCACGAATAAAGCGTTGTTCGTCTTCTTGCGCTGAAATGGCATCGTCGAATGCATCTTTCACCTCTTCAGGCGGACGCGCTGGCAAGAAGTTAACGTCAACAATAGCCAAGCCCAACTTGTACGGCTCAAGAATGCGTTCTAATTCTTTCCAAGTATCGCGACGAATAGCATCACGGCCTGTGGTCAGAATATCGTCCATCTTGTTGTGACCAATGACATAGCGCAGCGCACTGTCAGTGGCTTCACGTAAACTGGCATTGGCGTCTACCGCACTAAAAAGATAGGCATACGCATCTGAAATACGATATTGCACGTCTAGCTCAACCTTCACGACGTTTTCATCAGAAGTTAGCATGCTGCCAGATGATGGCACAGAGCGAACTGATTGCACGTCAACAGGATAAATTTCATCGATAAACGTTGGTTTCCAGTGAAGACCCGGTCCCACCTCACCATTATGTTGACCAAAACGCAACGCTACGCCACGTTCAGCTTCTTTAATGGTGTACAAACCCGAAAGTCCCCAAACAACAAAAGCGATGGCAAGAATGATGATTAAGCTAAAGGAACTAAAGTTTTGGCCAGAAGAGCCATTACCTTTGCCGCCAAAGCGTTTTGAAAGATTACGAAAAACCTCATCAAGGTCCGGTGGTCCTTTGTCGTTACCACCTTTATTTCCCCAAGGATCATTACCCTTGTTACCGGGCTCGTTCCAAGCCATTTAGCACTCCATAAGTGGATGAAATAAATTAGATTATTAACAAACAGCCTTTTCTATCGACGCATCGTAGATAAAGGTTTCTAACTCACCCTGACTCTGTTTAGCTAATCGGCGCCAATCGGCATCCGATAAACGAACAGACAAAATACAGTTCCCCAGATCGTCGTACTCTTTCTGCTGTATCGCATCCAGTCGATAAAACTGGCCAAGATAATGTCCAGCTGTTGCCGGAATCTTAAGTGTAAACTCATGAATAACTTCACCAATTAACTCAGTGATCGCCTTCAAGAGCAGATCAAACCCCAAACGCTTTTGTGCCGAAACCCAGACTCGTACAGGCTTACCGCGTTCATCATATTCGATACGCGGCGTAACATCTTCAAGCAAGTCAATTTTATTGCAAACAATCAATTGCATCACTTTATCAGCATCGATATCTTTAAGCACTGATTGCACTTGCTCAAAATTATCCGCCATATTTTCATCTGCACAATCAACAATATGCAGTAACAAATCTGCTTGACGCGTCTCTTGTAATGTTGCTTTAAATGCAGCAACGAGATCATGTGGCAAATGACGAATAAAACCTACAGTGTCCGCTAAAATTACGGCACCGTCGGGTAGATCTAACTTTCTCAATGTAGGGTCAAGAGTCGCAAATAGCTGGTCAGCTGCATAAACATCAGATGAGGTTAAGGCATTAAACAGCGTCGACTTGCCCGCGTTGGTATAACCCACTAATGAGACGGTTGGCATGTCACTACGCTTACGGGCGCGGCGACTCTGCTCACGTTGTTTATCAACACGCTCTAAGCGTTTGTTGATATTTTTAATGCGCCCCCGAAGCAAGCGCCTATCTGTTTCGAGCTGGGTTTCCCCTGGGCCACGTAAACCAATACCGCCCTTTTGGCGCTCAAGGTGAGTCCAACCACGCACTAGGCGAGTCGACATGTGGCGCAATTGCGCTAGCTCCACCTGCAGCTTACCTTCATGAGTCCGAGCTCTTTGGGCGAAAATATCTAAGATCAGTGATGTCCTGTCCAATACTCGGCACTGACATACCTGTTCAAGATTTCGCTCCTGAGCTGGACTCAAGGCGTGATTGAAAATAACCACATTAGCCTCGGTGGCTGCCACTAAGGCGGCTAACTCCTCGGCTTTACCAGAACCAATAAAAAACTTACGGTCTGGTGAGCGTCGACTTCCAGTAATGACCCCGACTGAGCGTGCTCCAGCTGATTCGACTAATAGCTGTAACTCCACTAAGTCTTCTCGGCGTTCCTCATCGGAAAAGTCGATATGGACAAGAACCGCTGTTTCTCCCGCCTCATAACGATCAAACAAGAAGCAAACTCCTTAACTAAACTTTATTCGCCACTTGGCATATCGTCTTGCGCGCCATAACCGCCCTGGGCATTTTGATGGCCAGCAACGTTAAATGGACGAGCAGGAACCACAGTAGAAATAGCGTGTTTGTAAACCATTTGGCTCACTGTGTTTTTCAACAGAATGACAAACTGATCAAACGACTCTACCTGTCCTTGGAGTTTAATGCCGTTTACCAAGTAAATAGATACAGGAACGCGCTCGCGGCGTAGTGCGTTCAAAAATGGGTCTTGTAAAGATTGCCCCTTAGCCATTTTATTATTTCCTTTTTAATTTATATAAAAATAAATCGATATCAGTGAAGTTTTTTGTTTAGTTTTAGTATTATACAGCAAGGGCTAATAAGCTAGCGGCATTGACGCATAAGTGTAACTAAATTCCCCTCAGCACCACTTTCCAGCCAATTCAACTCTGGCCAACTACGCAACCATGTTAATTGACGCTTAGCTAATTGCCTAGTAGCGGCAACGGCTTTTTCGACCATAGTATCATAGTCAAATTCACCATCGAGATATTGCCAACATTGTCGATATCCCACGCAACGCATTGAGGGTAAATCTAAATGCAAGTCACCTCTCGCTTTAAGCTGGACGACTTCATCAATAAAGCCTTGCTCTAACATTATGCGAAAACGCTGCCCGATTAACGCATGCAATACTTTACGCTCTCGCGGTGCAATGGCAAATTGCACCACATTATAGGGTAAAGGAGCCGACTTGGTCATTGTTAACTCAGTCAAACTCTTACCGCTTATTCTATAGACTTCTAACGCTCTTGAAAGCCTTTGTGGATCATTAGGATGAATTCTTTCTGCAGAGACGGGATCTATCTCCCTCAATTGCTCGTGCAGCGCTTCCCATCCGTTTATATCCGCCTCAGCTTGAATATCGGCGCGAATAGCCTCATCAGCACTGGGTAGCGGCGATAATCCCTCTAATAGAGCCTTAAAATACATCATGGTTCCGCCCACTAATAAAGGGGTCTTGCCCATGCTGATAATTTGTTCAATCTCGCGCAGCGCATCGGCTCTAAAATCGGCAGCCGAATAACTTTCACTCGGATCGCGAATATCAATCAAACGATGCGGACCTCGCACTAATTCCTCGGCAGAGGGCTTAGCACTGCCGATATCCATGCCGCGATAGATTAATGCTGAATCAACCGAGATAATTTCGCAAT
Organism: Shewanella sp. MM_2022_3; assembly: GCF_022557375.1. Taxonomy (NCBI): domain Bacteria; kingdom Pseudomonadati; phylum Pseudomonadota; class Gammaproteobacteria; order Alteromonadales; family Shewanellaceae; genus Shewanella; species Shewanella sp. MM_2022_3. The sequence continues at coordinate 54,467 of NZ_JAKZGV010000011.1, read as the reverse complement.
TATGCTTTTCGGCTAATTCGAGAGCTAAAGCCGTTTTTCCTGACGCCGTTGGCCCCATCAAAAAAACCACTTTAGGCTGTAATTCTTTATTCAATTGCTTGCTCTTCTAGCCACGATTGCCAAGGTAAGGATACTGCTTTACTGGCAATTTTCTGCCTTTTATCTTCCGTTAACTGACAATAAGCGGCCCAAATATCGGGTGCCGAGATAAATCCAGTTAGGCTTTGCTCTGCCAGCCATAACGCTAATGCATTGGGTGCTGGCGCTTCAAAACGTAGCGATTGTAACCACTCAGGAATGACCTTCGCTAACTGACAGTCCCTCAGATATGGGGGCACTTTTTTAATAATCAACTGCTGGTAACGAATTGTTAGCTCTAAACCAAGTTGACGGATAAGTGTTGCATGCTCTTCGAGTAACGCTGCCCAATCAGGATCAGCGGCGACCGATACTGGCATCAATAAAGGCTGCCCAATCAACCCTGTAGCCAGTTTTATTTCAATCTCATGGCTACGGACTGCTAATGCTGCAGACTCAATACGTAATAAACTTAATTTTGGCCCATCACTAAATACCCAAAATTGTCCATCTAGTATCGATGGCATAGGTAAAACAGCTTGATAAGCCTTGTCCTGTACGTTGTAAGATGGGGTCTGCAGTAATGCACCATAACTGGCAATCGCTGTCTTAGAAGGCAGCTCAGCTCTTGCACGGCTTTCTCCAGCCGAACTACTGCGTGACTCCCTAGGTACCTCCATGCTTCCATAGGCATTGCTCTGCACCATAGTCCCCGCCCGTACGGTGGCAATATCTCGAGCACGAGACTCACCAACAGGCGTATCGACTTGACTCCCTCGATAATTTTCAGGTTGAGGAGTATTAGTCCAAGCTAAGTTAGCTTTCGGAGATTGCAGCTCGAAGGCAGTATGTTCAGACTTGGGTTCTGAAACATCATCCTCCACTTGGGGCGAACCCAGCTCGAAAGGACGTTCAAAACTAAGCTCTCCGGCTTCTTCTAACGCCGATTGCAGTGCCTGCAAAATATAATCATGCACATAACGGCTTTGATGGAACCGCACTTCATGTTTTGCTGGATGCACGTTCACATCCACCTGATGAGGATCAATATCCAGCATCAGCACATAGCCGGGTTGTTCTACTTCGGCCTTTTGTGCAAATGCTTGACGTACCGCATGATTAACTAAACGATCGCGCACTAGACGGCCATTCACATAAAAGTAATGAGTATCGGTCTGCACGGTTGACCAAGGCGATTGCAGATAACCACTTAAACGTAAATCATCGTGTTGACATTCGATTCTAAGTGCTTGATCGGCAAACGGCCGGCCCGCAACCTGGGTCAGTCGTTGTAAATATTGTGACTCATTCATCGCCGGGCGATAATTGCGCACGGTTTTACCATTGTGTGTCAGGGTAAAATGGATATCCCCCCGCACCAAAGCAATTCGCTTTAACCATTCATCAATATGGGTAAATTCGGTTTTGTCACTTTTTAAAAAGCGTCGACGCGCCGGAGTATTAAAAAATAGATCAACGACTTCAATGGTTGAACCCACCGGATGCGCCGCAGGCATGACTTTAACAGCCATATCGACGCCTTCAGCGTAAGCTTGCCACGCTTCGGTTTGCTCAGCAGTGCGCGACGTTAAGGTTAAACGGGAGACGGAGCTGATACTTGCTAAAGCCTCACCGCGAAAGCCAAAGCTGAGGATAGCTTCAAGATCGTCGAGGGAATGCAGTTTCGAGGTGGCATGGCGCGACAACGCCAAGGCTAATTCATCCTTTGGGATCCCCGAACCATTGTCACGGATCTTAATCAGCTTACTGCCGCCCTTATCGATTTCGATATCGATACGGGTTGCGCCAGCATCTAAGCTGTTCTCAACGAGTTCTTTCACCACTGAGGCCGGTCTTTCGACAACTTCGCCAGCGGCGATTTGGTTCGCCAATTGCGGCGGAAGGATCTGGATCCCCATAGACTTCATCCTATTTAGCTCTCAGGAATCACGAGTGTCTGCCCAAGCTGTACCACATCAGTCTTCATGCCATTAGCACGTATAATGCTAGCCATCGGGACTTTATAGCGCTGGGCAATAGCAGAAAGCGACTCCCCCCGACTCACCTTATGCTTAATATTTCCCGCAGATTTTGTACTTGATGGCGCCGTTGAACTTCCATGATTGCGCTTGGCCAATAAGGTATCAGCCGGTGGGTTGTTTTGGAAATAACGATTAACGCCCTTGTAAATCGCAGTGGCAATACTCTCTTGATGACGGTTGCTGCTCAGCAAACGTTCTTCTTTCGGATTCGAGATAAAGCCCGTTTCCACCAAGATTGACGGAATATCAGGAGACTTTAACACTGCAAAACTGGCTGATTCAGGACGATTCTTATGCAGCTCCGTCACTGCACCTAAATCTTTTAAAATATCCCCAGCAACCGAGTGACCAATGGCCATAGAGCTGTTCATAGACATGTCGAGTAAGGTCATAGCAAGATACTGTTCATTATCAGTATTTTGAATAATTTCCCCAGCACCACCCAGCAACTCTGAGTGTTTCTCTTTTTGTTCTAACCAACGACCAATTTCACTGTTTGCACGGCGCATCGACAATACCCACACAGATGCACCTCGTGGATTGGGTGATGTAAAAGCATCCGCATGAATAGAGATCAGCAAATCTGCTTTACTGTTACGAGCAAGTTCAGAGCGTTTATTCAAATTCACAAAGTAATCACCAGTGCGGATCATCACTGCACGCATTCCAGGTGTGTCGTTAATTTTGCTCGATAACCGTTTTGCAATTTCGAACACGACTTTTTTCTCATAGAGACCGGATGGTCCAATCGAGCCGGGATCATCACCACCATGCCCAGCATCAATCGCGATAACAATATCGCGGGAAGATGGCACACTTTGATTAACGGATTTTTTAACTGAAGTTGAACTCGTGACTGACGGCGAAGCCGTCACAGTTTTATCCTCTAGGTCAACCACAAGCCGATTACCATAAGGGGCCGTCACGGGTAACGAAAATAAGTTCGTATTTAAGGGTTTAACTAAATCAATAACCAGACGTAAATCGCCTTTCGTCGGAGATTTGCTGACTCGTATGCCTTTGACTAACTTACTGTTGTTATCGATATTTTTCAGGCTCAGTTTAGTTGATGCCTTTTTTAGATCGACCACTAAACGATGAGGACCATCGAGGGAAAAATAACTGTAATTGGGCACCTCACTCAAATCGAACACAATTCGTGTCGACTCGGGTGCTGCCCAAATACGCACACCTTCGAGCTGGTTGGCCGCGTGGGCTGCAACAGCAAAAAACGCGCATAAAAAAAGAATAATTCTTTGAAAGTAATACTTATTTTTAGTCATCTTTGTTTTTATTTTATCGCGGCTAATAGCGTTTTACCTGATTCGGTTAAGGCTCGAATATGGATTTCACGTCCTTGGTTAAAATATTTTAAATGTAGGTGGATATCAGCATCGGGTAACAACCCTTCACCTTTGTCAGGCCATTCTACGATACAGAGGCTGCTCTGGGTAAAGTAATCACGGATCCCCATAAACTCTAACTCTTCGGGATCGTTTAAACGATACAAATCAAAATGATAAACTTCGACACCGTCGAGCTCATAAGGTTCAACTAAAGTGTAAGTTGGGCTTTTGACTGCACCTTTATGTCCTAATCCTTGAATCAAACCGCGGCTCAGAGTGGTTTTACCCGCCCCCAAATCCCCCGTTAAATACAGAGTCAAAGGCGCTTGAATATGGCGAGCCAATTTTTGCCCAACCGCAATAGTCTCGTCTTCATTATGTAATTGAAAGGTTAACTCTGTCTCTGTCATGTCCGCTTATATCACTGCCGTTATCGATTAAGGAGGCAATTTAAGCGCGGCAGTCCACACGCGCTTAAATTTTACAGCGCCTAGAGTAAATCACTATTTACTAATTGGCGAATAAAAGGCATCAAATCGCTGGCTAACATGCCACGTTCACCTTGAACCGCAGCAAGATCCGCCGCGCAACCATGAACGACAACGCCAACAACTGTCGCCTGCATATTATCCATACCTTGAGCCATAAGGGCGCCTATAATACCAGATAACACATCACCGCACCCACCACTCGCAAGACCTGGATTACCAACTGGCGCCACGACCATCTGTTTTCCATCAAAAATGATGGTTCCAGCCCCTTTAAGCAGCACAACTCCACCGTATTTTTGCTGCAAAGCACGCACGGCTGCGAATCGATCATGCTCAATATCAGCGACACTGCATCCCAACAGTCGTGCGGCCTCTCCCGGATGGGGCGTGAGTACCCAGTTAGTTTGTCTGCGCGGTTCTTGACTGAGTAAATTCAATGCATCGGCATCGAGTACACAGGGTTTATCGCTTAACCCCGCGGCTTTAAACAAGTTATAACCCCAATCGTGTTTACCTAACCCAGGGCCAAGTACAACCACCTGTGCCCAACCAAGGCGCAGATACACCTCCATATCGACTAGCTCACAACCCCAAAACATTAACTCAGGTCGAGATACATTTACCGTAAGTTGGTGCTCAGGCCGACTGATCACTGTGACTAATCCAGCCCCCGCACGCAAACAAGCTTCACTGGCAAGTCGAATCGCCCCAGCCATGCCAAAGTCACCACCAATCAGGGTCACTTTACCCGATTGACCTTTGTGGCTATCCCTTGCTCTGGCGGCAAAATAGCTTTTTAGGATTTCACCACCCACTCGAGTCGCGCTTTCACCATTAAAAAAAGGAGTTAATCCCAAATCGGCAAAAGCAAGATGACCGCAGTGATGTCTTGCCTTACTGGTGAGTAGGCCTTGTTTTAAACCGCCAAAGCATAAAGTCGCATCCGCCATCACTGCGACTTGAGCGACAACACCGGTATCGGCCAAGATCCCCGAGGGGAGATCCAAACTAAGCACCCAAGCATTACTCTGATTAATCGCATGGATAAGCGCTGCAACCTGTTCTCGCACCGCGCCCTGAACGCCAGTCCCCAGCAATCCGTCGATAAGGATTGGCGCCTGTAAGATCGCATCAATATTAGGAGAATCGACTATCCCACCTTGATTAAGGTAAGCAGAAAGCGCTTGTTCAAATTCTGGCGTACCCTTGGTCTTTAGTAAAAAAACGTGAACCTTATGTCCTGCTTCTAGAGCTAGTCGAGCACAAACGAGGGCATCGGCACCGTTATTACCATTACCTGCGAGTACCAATAATGGCATAGCCCCAAGCTTAGGCTGGCGCACTATCTGCTCTGTTAAATAGTTAAACGCTGCGCATCCAGCACGTTCAACTAATTGATACAACGTAGCTTCCCCTTCTGAAACTGCGAGCAGTTCAGCAGCTCGCACCTGCTCTTGCGTATAAAGCGCTGTGGGTAAACTCGATAAATCTTGTGCCATAGAGGATCTCCTGCGCGACAAAATAACAAAAGGGTGACTCATCTAATCGACCATCGCTATGGATGAACACTAAACAGTTAATGGTCAAATCAACTAATGAGATCAAGAAAGTAGCAAAAAGCTTCGAGAAAAGTTATGACGTAAATCAGATGCCATGCAAAAAGCAGTGAATATGGATAACACTTATCATCCAAAAACAACAAAGCCAGCATTTAGCTGGCTTTCGGTGTTTACACGAACACAGATGAGGTATCGATAGGTTAAATATCGTCCATCCGGATAGTGCTGTGAACTAATCGTTGCTGTTGAGTTTTCTCAACTCGAATTAAGCCTTCTAATGCCGCACGCGCATCTTCAGCGGTGGTTGAGTTGACGGTTTTTTCCAATAAACCAATCAAACGATTTTCTAGGTCGAGATGTAAATTCAACACATCATCTTCGTTCATATTGGCGGGTAACATGGTATCTTGGCAACGCTTAGTAAAATCTTCAAACACAAAGTCTTTATACCAAGTATCGAGTACCCTCGCTGGCGCCTCATCCATATAATCACGCAATTTTTCAGCGACATGCTTTTGATGAGATTCAAAATACTCCAGCATCATCTTTACTCGAGCGGAGTCAGCATAATTGTTCAGTCGGCCATAGAGTTGCGCCATATCTAAGCGGCAGTTCGCCACATACTCAAGTAAATCACGTAATTGTTGAATACGCATATAATGCACTCCAGTGTTAAGCCAACTACTTGGCGCTATTAACTTTGTCTGGATTCATTATGTAAGTAAAAGCGTTACGAATATTTGAGCAAGGTCATAATTTAACTTTCGCAACGCCGTCTAATTTAGGAAATCTTGAAGAAACAAGGTGCAGATCACGCATTAACCTTGCTGTTTTATTTTTTACAAAATAGAAAACATCATCGACAACAGCCGCAGAGCAGGCAAATCCTGCAACACTTAACCGCATTAGTATTAAAAATAACCATGAAAACAAAGGTTAATAAATTGCAGCGATGAACGTGCTCAAAAAATGCATGGAATAATCAACAACGGAACAGACATGTTAAGTGTACAGAAAAGTAAAATAGCGCTATGTCAGTTGCGATAACTTAGTTTGAAATGATGAAGATTTTATGGGGAGACTGACGAGAAAAATTGGAGCGACATATCAGGTTCGAACCGATGACCTATACCTTGAAAAAGAAAGGTATCGCAATATCAAAAGCACAACTGAGCTAATGCAAATTGAGTACTTGATTATGGGGAGATTTAGAAAATTGGAGCGACATATCGGGTTCGAACCGATGACCTATACCTTGGCAAGGTATCGCTCTACCAACTGAGCTAATGTCGCATTTACATTTTAAGACTGTAACCGTCTGAAATTGGAGCGACATATCGGGTTCGAACCGATGACCTATACCTTGGCAAGGTATCGCTCTACCAACTGAGCTAATGTCGCCTTTACTTATTTGACTAGACAATCATGCCCGCATCAAAAAGTTGAGGCCGCATTATATGAAAAATTTATGCGGCTGCAACCCCTTCTTGCAGATTTATCTGCTGATCGGTCAAATTTTAAATACTTTGCTGCGGTAATACTGTAATTCAGCGATCGACTCTTGGATATCTTGCAGCGCTTGATGAGTGTTTTGCTTTTTGAAACCGGCCATAGTTTCAGGGCTCCAACGCTTCACTAGCTCCTTAACCGTGCTTACGTCTAGATTGCGATAATGGAAGTAATCCTCCAATTCACGCATATAACGATTTAAGAAGCGACGGTCCTGCCCCACGCTGTTACCACACATAGGCGAGGCACCCTTAGGCACGTATTGCTCTAAAAATGCGATGGTTTGTGCAACAGCCTGCGCTTCGTTCACTTGGCTGGCACGCACTCTATCGATGAGACCCGATTCACCGTGATGTTTTTGGTTCCAATCATCCATGGCCGCCAGTACTTCATCCGATTGATGAATAGCAATCACTGGCCCCTGACCGATAATATTGAGTTCTTGGTCTGTTACTAAGGTAGCAATTTCAATGACCCTATCGACATCGGGTTCTAACCCAGTCATTTCGAGATCGATCCAAATGAGATTATTTGCGTCTGCCGCCATAATTGCGCCTTATCATGTCAGTTAGCCTAAATTCAGGCTTTTTTATTCAAGAGCGTGTATCATACTGCTTTTTTCAAACACAAAATATCACCTAATTGACGAAGACAAACCAGTGAGTAAAAAGAAACCCCTAAGCCAAGGCCAATTACGCCGTATGCGCGCCAATCACGAGAAACGCCTCAATCGTGACAATGGTGATAAAAATGCGCCTGAGTTACAGGATAGCTCACTCGGCCCAGAACAGAGCGGAACCGTGATCTCCCGCTTTGGTCAACATGCCGATATTGAAACCGAAGATGGCCTGATTGTGCGCTGCAACATTCGCCGCACCATTAGCAGTTTAGTGACTGGCGATAAAGTGATTGTACGCTTAGCTATTGAAAGCCAAGCAAATAGTGGTATAGCTGGCATTGTGGAAGCAGTGCATCCAAGACGCTCTTCCCTCTCGCGCCCCGATTTATACGATGGCGTGAAAATTATCGCCTCGAATATCGACCAAATTTTGATTGTGTCTTCCGTATTACCTAGCTTTACCACCCAGATTATTGACCGCTATTTAGTGGCAGCCGAAGACACAGATATTCCGCCGATCATCATTTTGAACAAAATTGATCTGTTAACGCCGGAAGAAGCCCCCGTCATCGATGCAGCCTTAAAGCGCTACGAAGCCATTGGATATCCAGTATATAAGGTCAGCAGTAAGTTAGGCGAAGGCTTAGATACCATTAAAGCCCTGCTGAAAGATAAAGTGAGCGTATTTGCTGGCCAGTCTGGTGTGGGTAAATCCTCTCTGGTCAATGCCTTACTGCCCGAAGCCGAGCTACTGGTAGGCGATGTCTCCGATAACTCAGGGCTTGGACAACACACCACTACCACCGCTAAGTTGCTACATTTACCGAGTGGTGGTGATTTAATCGACTCCCCCGGCGTACGCGAATTTGCCCTCTGGCACTTACCCGCCCAACGTGTCGGTTGGTGCTTTATCGAATTTCGCGACTTTTTAGGTGGCTGTAAATTCCGCGATTGTAAGCACGGCGATGACCCAGGCTGCGCCTTAAAAGCCGCAGTCGAAGCGGGTAAGATTAGTGAAGATCGCTTTAATAACTATCATCGTATTATCGCAAGCCTTGATGAGCAGCGTCACGCTCGGCAATTTCGCGCCCAAAGCGATGAATAACGAGTACAACAAAGCCATCACAACGAATAGAATTAACGCAAAACAAGTCTCAACCTAAGTTGAGCAACATAAAGGAAAGGAACACAAATTGGATAAAGTTAAAATTGCGCTGCAGTACATGCTGCCAAAGCACCTGTTATCTCGCTTAGTCGGTAAACTTGCCGCTTCCGAAGCTGGCGCATTAACGACTGCCGCGATTAAATGGTTTATCAAGCAATATAAAATCGATATGAGCGAAGCGGCTCAGAGCGAACCTGAGGCTTATAAAAGCTTCAACGACTTTTTTACCCGTGCACTTAAGCCTGGTATTCGCCCAATTAATACTGCGGCCAACATCATGGTGCACCCCGTTGATGGCGCCGTCAGCCAACTTGGCCCCATCAAGGATGGGCGTATTTTCCAAGCCAAGGGCCATCACTATTCTTCGCTCACTCTGCTTGGCGACCAAGCCGAAGATGCCAAACGCTTCGAAGGTGGTGATTTTGCGACAATTTATCTGGCTCCTAAGGATTATCACCGCATCCATATGCCGATTAAAGGCACGCTGTCGAAGATGACCTATGTGCCAGGTGAGTTGTTTTCCGTTAACCCATTAACGGCGCGCCATGTACCAGGCCTGTTTGCTCGCAACGAACGTGTTGTGGCGATTTTTGAAACCGAGCTTGGCCCACTGGCTATGGTATTAGTGGGTGCAACTATTGTGGCGAGCATCGAAACCGTTTGGGCAGGCACTATTACGCCGCCAACCGGTAAGCAAGTATTCACTTGGGAATATCCAACGGTAGGCCCTGACGCGATTACCTTAGAGAAAGGCGAAGAAATGGGTCGCTTCAAGCTTGGCAGTACCGTCGTCATGCTGTTTGCAAAAGAGGCTATCGACACCTTCGCCGAAGGCGTTGAGCCAGAAGCCGTGACTCGTATGGGTCAAGCCTTTGCTAATCTGAAAAATCAGGCGTCAGCCGACTAACTACGGCGACCCAATTGAGCCAGACCAGTAAACCTTCGGGATTAATCGAATTACACTTAGCTGTGCTGATGTTTGGCGGCACAGCGTTGTTTTCAAAGTTAATCCCCTTAAGCGCACTCGATATTACCTTCCTAAGATGTGTAGTCGCGGCGTTAGTGTTGGCATTGCTCATCAAATTCCGCGGTAAATACTTAAGCCTTGCCAGCAAACAGGATTATCTGGTTGCTATCGGCTTAGGAGTGATAGTCAGCTTACACTGGGTCACCTACTTTGCCGCGATGCAACTCTCATCGGTCGCCATCGGCATGATCGCCTTCTTCACCTATCCAGTGATGACGGTGATTGCCGAGCCATTATTAACGGGCAATAAAATCAAGCTGATGGATATTATCAGCGGCATTTTCGTGCTGATAGGTGTTGTACTGCTGATCCCCGAAGCCAATCTTGGCAACGACACGACTCTAGGAATTGCAATCGGTATTCTGTCGGCAATGTTATTTACCGCCCGTAACCTACTGCAAAAACGCTATTTTTCCCAGTATAGTGGCCCCCACGCCATGTTTTATCAAACCTTAGTGGCGGCGGTGTTTCTTATGCCTTGGCATCAAACTGAGTTACAGACTATCTCCCTCGAGACCTGGGGTTTGATTGTGCTGCTCGGGGTCGTGTTTACTGCCGCGCCCCATGCGCTGTTCACCTCGGCATTGCGCCAATTAAGTGCTAAAACAGTAGGACTAGTCTCCTGCCTTCAACCCTTTTATGGGGCCATGTTGGCTTTGCTGATTTTAGGTGAAGCACTGAATGTAAATACTTTGATAGGCGGAACCATCATAGTCGCCACCGCCATCTTTGAAACCCATCAATCCCACCAGTCACAACGGCGAAAAAAGAACATTTGAAACATACCAATCTTGGCCCAAGTTGGCTAAGATGAGTGCGTCTTTCGCCTCTAATTGCTTTTGCCTATATGCCACGTATTTTATTGTTCGTTATTGCTTTTTTGTCTTTTTCTCTCCATGCCAATTCGCCCTTGCAATTGGACAAGCGTCTTGGCCTAAACAACCAAAATCAGCAACAAAATATTAGCATTGACGATCAAATTGTTGAGCTTAAAAACAACATTGACAGACTGGCGGCCAATGCGAGCAGTTTTCAGCAGGCGCAGCTGGATTTTGAAAAAAATAAAAAGGTCATCGATCAGGGCTTAAAAGAGGCCACTAAGCCATTAAAGCTGGATAAAGGAACAGATCTTAACCAGCAAGCCTCGATGGCTTATTTACGCCTATCTGAGTTAAAAGAGAGCGAGGCGGCTCTCGGCAATCAAGTCAACGAACTACTACAGCGGCATAATCTACTGCCTTCCGTCATTGCCAATGCAAGACAAAATGTGCTGCAAAATAAAAAAACGGAATTGGCGCCTATCGATACGCCAGCGGGTGAATTACAGCAAATACAGCGGATTTTCTTCGAACAGAGCCTAGCCACACATGAGGCCGAGCTTGCCAGTAGCCAAAAGCGTATCGAACTTACCCAGCTACAGTTACAGTTAGTTCGCCAGCAATTGAGCCAGCAAGAAGCCTTTATTGAAACTATCAATAAGGCGATCAACAAGCAGCGCCAACAACAAACCGATGCCACGCTGGCCAAGAATTTAGTTGATACCACTAAAGTCATCGATCCGATTACACGCAATATCGCCGATACCAATCAGATCTACGGCCAAAAACTGCAAACCTTAACCTTGCAAATCAATAACGTGGTAGAGCAGCAAGAACAGGCTGAGCTCCAATATCAATCCCAAGCCAAGCAACTCGCTAATATCCAAGAGCAAATTACTTGGGTCAAAATGAACTCCGCCTTTGGCGAACGCTTTTTGCAGATGTTGCAATCGCTGCCCAAACCGCCAAACCATGAAAAACTACAAACTCTTATCGCCGATGCGCGTCTCGACAGGTATCACCTAGAGCAACAGCAGGCACTCAACGAACAAGAACTCGAACAAGCCAATCTCTATAATGAGGGGCAGATTAAGTTGCTGCGCTCACAGCAAGCATTGCTGACTCAGCTAATGCAGAGTTATGACCAGTATTTGAGTGAACTAGGCAAGCTTAAAGTGAATTATCAGCAGCTTAGCCAACAGCACCTGACGCTAAAAAACACCCTAAACGAACATCTATTTTGGGTGCCTAATGCCGCGAGCATTAACAAACTCTGGCTCACCGATATTCAACGTAGCGCCCTATGGCTAATCCAACAGGCACAATGGGGACAACTGAGCAAAGCTTGGCAGGAGCAAAACGACTATTGGTCATGGTGGATCATTCTGCTAGTGCTCTGTTTAGTGGTTCAAGATTTAATAAAACCTAAATTCAATCGATTACTCGGCAACTATGCAACCTATGTGGGTAATGTGACTCAGGATAAATTTATTTATACCTTCAAATCCTTAGTCCTTAGCCTAGGTTATGCCTTAATCAAACCGCTCCCCATAGTGGCAGCAGGATGGATTTTCTATCAATCAGACCGTAACTTTGTGCAAGCGGTCGGCATGGGAATTTTAGCAATAGGATTGGTTTACCTATTGTATCGATTGATTTTTATTCTTGCTCTAGATAAAGGCGTATTGGTAGGTCACTTCAAACGCCCCTCAAAACTGATTCAGGCAGGCCAGCTCAGGCTCAAACACTTTGTATTTGTCGCCAGTCCCTTGCTCGGCATTATGGGCTTTACCGAAATACTCGATGCCTCGCTTATCCGCAACAGCATTGGCCGCGGCGCATTTATCTGTTTTTGTGTGGTGTTATTCTTGTTATACAAGGATATTTTGCTATTAAGCCGGCAAAATAGCGTTGCTCAAAAAGAGGGGAAGAACAAACGGCTGATCCAAAAAATGCTCTGGGCATTGTTGATCGCTGTTCCCCTACTGAGCGCTGGGCTCGCCTTTAGGGGCTACTACTTCACCGCATTCCAAATGCTGTTGCAGTTGCAGCTATCGATCATATTGGGATTAAGCTTTTTACTGCTCTATCAATTAATTAAACGTTGGATGTTGATTGAGCGCCGCCGCATTGCCTTCGACCGCGCGAAAGCGAAACGGGCTGAGCGTTTAGCCCAACGGGAAAAGGGCGAAACACACCATAGCTCCAATGATGGCTTAGATACCTACGAAGAACCCGTAGTCGACCTCGAAACCATTTCGAGTCAGTCCCTTGGATTGGTGCGTTCCTTATTGCTACTGGCGTTTTTAGCCAGCTTGATTGGCCTGTGGACGCAAACCCATACGGCGCTGTTTTCCTTCTTGGATGGCATCACCCTCTGGACCACCAATACCAGCGTCAATGGTGTCGAGCAGCAGCTCCCCATCACCATGAAATCGCTGTTATTCGGCTTAATCATCGTTGGCTTCTCGCTGATGATTGCGACCAATTTACCCGGTTTGCTTGAGCTGATGATCCTACAGCGTCTCGACCTGACACCGGGCACTGGCTTTGCTATCACCACAGTAAGTCGTTATTTAGTGGTGTTTTTAGGCCTGCTGATTGGCTTTTCAAATCTCGGGATGGAATGGTCAAAACTGCAATGGTTGATTGCAGCCTTGTCACTGGGTCTCGGTTTTGGTTTGCAGGAGATTTTTGCCAACTTTATCTCGGGTTTGATTATTCTGTTCGAAAAGCCAGTGCGTATTGGCGATACGGTGACAATCCGCGATCTCACCGGGACTGTGAGTAAAATCCAGATCCGTGCCACCACCATTATCGACTGGGACAGAAAGGAAATTATCATTCCTAACAAGGCTTTTATTACCGAGCAATTGATTAACTGGTCGCTGTCGGACCCTATTACCCGTGTCATTGTTTATGTGTCGGTTGCCCGCGATTCGGATCCAGCAAAAGTGGAAGCAACGCTTTATCAAGCTGTTCAGGAATGCGAAGATGCGCTGCCGAATCCAGAGCCAGAAGTGTGGTTTGCGGGCTTTGGTAAACATACTCAAGACTATGAAGTACGAGCCTATGCAAAAGATATGTCGGCACGCTGGCCACTACGCCACGATCTGCATAAACGCATTACCCGTAAGCTTAAAGAAAACAACTTGGAACTCGCCTATCCGCAAATGGAAATCCATATTAAAAATGGCCAAACTCGCGATCAGGTCGGCATAATCCGCAGTTAATAGGAAAAATCACATGCTTATTTTTGCTCACCGTGGTGCCAGCGGTTATGTGGCGGAAAATACCTTAGCCGCCATGGCCAAAGCGATTGAATTAGGCGCCAAAGCCATTGAGTTGGATGTGCACAATGTCGAAGGTGAGTTAGTCGTATTTCATGACCGCAGGCTCGACAATAAAAGCTCAGGCCAAGGCATTATCCATTTAGTAAGTAGGGACTACCTAGAGCAAGTCACGGTTAAAGGCGAACCCATTCCCACACTTTGGCAAGTGCTCGAACTGGTCGCAGGTCGCGCCACAGTAAACATTGAACTTAAAGGCGTAAATACAGTAACGCCACTCCTCGAACTTTATCCAAAAGCCATCACCGAGCTAGGGTTCAGTACCGAGCAATTACTGATTTCCTCCTTTAATCATCCTTATTTACAGCAAGTTAAACAGGCTCTACCACAGGCATTAGTGGCACCCTTGCTCGCCAGTATTCCCCTCGATGGCGCAGCGGTCGTAAGCGAGCTAAACGCATATTCTTTGCATTTAGATGTGAGTTTTATCAGCCAAGCTCTAGTGGATGACGCCCACCAAAGAGGCGCTAAGGTGTATGTTTACACCGTCGATCACCGCGATGATATTCATGCACTTAAGCAGCTTGGTGTCGATGGCATCTTCAGCAATTACCCCGACCGTGCGATGCAGGCGCTAGCACACCCGACCAATACAGACTATCGCGGTTATTTCGAATAACCGCATTTCACGGACTTAACGCCTTAAGCTTGGCTATTTCGCTGTGCCCAATAGCCGATAAAAATAAACATGGCGACGATCAGCAAAAACATCCAATGGGATGGCATGGCAACGATTTGCCTTGCCACCCAAGGCGTGGCTTTAACGATCAATAGGCCATAACCAAAGGCATTCACAATGATAAAAACCAAGGTTCGCAGGATAAAAGAGTGACCAACTAAATGCCGTCTGATGATGCGATTCATATCGGCTGAAAACACTAAAATCAAACACACCACCATGGCCGTGGCGATATCGAAGGACCAAGGACGCAACATATTTCCTAAATGGCCAATAATGGCGACTAACTGATCAAACATAAGACTCAACCTAAATAGCGCTGCAAAAATAAAACAAGACAGCAGCATATTGAAAAATAAAGACAACCAAGCATAAAGGGAGACGACATGGGGCACAAGTTACTCTTACTCACTAAGGCGAATGAACAATATCGCCAGCTCATTGAGGCGCAGCAGTTGCCCGACCTTGAGTTGCTTGATGATAATCCCACCAATATTACACAGGCCGATATCTGGCTTGCCGAACCCAAACTTGCCGCGCCACTACTGCCGCATGCAAAGCAGTTGCAATGGCTGCAATCCAGTTTTGCGGGCATTGATGCCCTGATGGGCCCAAGGGCGAGAAAGGATTATCAACTTACCAACATCAAAGGGATTTTTGGCCCCTTAATGAGCGAATATCTATTCGGTTATCTGCTCGCCCACGTGCGAGGACACCATTTCTACCAAGCGCAACAGCGGCAAAAAATTTGGCAAGTACAAAGTGCTACGCGCACCAGTTTACAAGGGATGCGATTATTACTCTTAGGCACAGGTTCCATCGCCCAGCACGTGGCCAAGACGGCTAAACAGTTCGGCATTCATGTTACTGGGATAAACCGCAGCGGCCGTGAGGTCGAGGGCTTTGATGTAATTTTGCCGCTCTCACAGCTCGCACAATGCTTAAGCCACAACGATGTGGTCACTAACTTACTGCCAAGTACACCAGAAACGCGCCAGCTTCTGAATGAGTCAATGCTCGCTAAGCTCAAAGCCGATGCGATTTTGGTAAATGTTGGCCGCGGTGATGTACTCGATCTCGATGCCCTCAATGCCCAGCTGATTGCCCAACCTGCGCAGCATGCCATTCTCGATGTGTTCATACAGGAGCCACTCCCTGCAACGCATCCGATTTGGGAGAGGCCAAACGTCATTATCACGCCCCATATCTCAGCGCCGAGTCAACCTGAGCAAATCGTTCGTATTTTTAGCGACAACTATCGCCGCTATATCGCCGCCGAGCCGCTACAAAATCAGGTCAATTTTACTCAGGGCTATTAATCGAGGCTCAATCCCTACGGCAGAAAAGAAAAGGCAATCAAAGATTGATTGCCTTTTGATTCAAAATTTTGGATAGCGACGATACTAAACTTTAAAACTGCGTTTTAAAAACTGCCCAACCAACACGGTATGGGAATCCATTTCGCTGATCACTTCATCATTGAGGTCAACCATTTCACAGCCAAGTTGGTGGCTGGAATGGGTAAACTGAGACACATTAACCACGCTTCGGTTCATCTCATTCGCCACACTCGATTGCTCTTCCACCGCACTGGCAATATGGTGATTCATATCGGTAATGGTCACTATGGCCTCACGTATGGTACGCAGCGCCGCACCGGCTAAATCTGCCGTGGTAATACATTCGGAGGCAGCTTCAACCCCTTCATGCATACTTTGCACAGCTTTATTTGTCCCCTGCTGCAACAGATTAATCATACTGTGGATTTCCTTTGTTGCATCATGGGTACGTTTCGCTAACGCCCGCACCTCATCGGCAACAACCGCAAAACCACGTCCTTGCTCCCCTGCCCGCGCCGCTTCAATGGCGGCATTTAATGCCAATAGGTTTGTTTGCTCTGCAATGCTTTGAATGACATCCAGCACCCTACCAATATCTTTACTATGCCCTTCTAATTCACTGATTACTTTCGAGGTTTCGTGCAACTGTTGCGCCATGGCCTGAATAGATTGAATCGTACTCAGCACAGTTTTATCGCCGTTGATTGTTTGCTCTGATGCCATCTGCGAAGCGCTCGCCGCATCGGCACAGTTAGAAGACATATCACCAAGGGTTGCTGTCATTTGCTGCATTGCAGTTGCTACTTGCTCGATCTCAGAAAGCTGTGACTGGCTTGTATTTTGAATTTCTTCGCCTTTTGCCGCTGATACTTTGGCTTCTTGAGTCACCTTATCGCAGGAATCACGGGCACGACCGAGCACAGATTTTAACTCTGAGTTTTGCATTTGCAGTGCAAGTTCTATCGAGCCAACATCATCGGATTGTCCAGTGTAGATATATGCCATTAAAGGGTTATCGTAGATTTTCTTCGCCTTAGCGACCAAAGCCCGATACCGACCTAAAATCAAATTACCGCCAATAAAAAGCACTAAGGCACTGATGGCTAGCGCCATAAATCCCACCACTCCCACTTGCAGCGCCAAATACAGCATGGGCAACAAAGCCGCAAACACTAAAAGCGCTAACTTAGTTGGCATATCCAAGATTCGTTTTAACGCGTTAACATGGCCGCTTTTATTTAACTCGGCGTAGGCCGCCTCTGCTCTGTTGATCTGTTCGCGGCTGGGTTTAGTACGTACCGACTGAAACTCGGCCACCTGACCATTAATAACAATGGGAGATACATAAGCATCAACCCAATAATGGTCACCATTGGCGCAGCGGTTTTTAACAATGCCTTTCCAAGGTTCTCCTTTACGGATAGTTTTCCAGAGGTCTTCAAACGCTTGAGGGGGCATATCGGGGTGACGCACCATATTGTGGGGTTGCCCCAACATCTCATTGAGGGTATATCCCGCTACAGTGCAAAAGGATTGATTGGCGTAGGTTATATGACTCTGAGTGTCAGTGGTTGACAGTAAAATCCAATCCGCTGGATAGTCATATTCACGTTGTGTTACAGGCAAATTTTTTCTCATGATAACCCTTGGATCTATTATGAATTTATTATTCAGTCATCCATGAGCTATCCTTCCCTGATACCAATTCAATCATCCATTTTGATCTAAACACTCAGCCTTGATTCACGCTCTTTGAGATTAGCTCAAAAAATGTGCTAAAGGTAACAAAATAGAAAATTGAGAAAACAAGACCACCAACAATATTGCATTTGATAAGCGTTTTCATTTAGAATTAGCCCAACTTATGTTGGAGTTCCAAAAATGTACGTTTGTCTTTGTCACGCCATCACAGATACTCAGATCAAAAACGCAGTAAGCCAAGGCGATACAAGTCTTGCTGACGTTAAAAAGCGTTTAGGCGTTGCCGATCAATGCGGCAAATGCGCAAGAATGGCCGTACAAATCATCCAAAACCAACTCGAAATCGAACCTAATTACTACGAAGTCGCTTAACTTAGAATCTTCAACCCCTTTAAGCAAAACATCATTTTTGTGTTCACTGATATTCCTAATCGCTAACATCCACATCGTTTTGAGATATTGCACAATATCAAGCTTAAAAACAGATATTGCCGCACATCCCCTTAATGGGACATCCCACTCAGTCAACAGCACAAATGCTTGTCGCTCAATGGGATGCACTCTGTTTATCGGCGTTTTAATAAATACGCAGCTTCATTCAACCAAGGGACTTCTTTCTTAACAAACCTCGGGTTGTCCGCAAGCACGTCCTGACAATCCAAGAGCTGGATTTCAAAATCGTCACTTAAATGTGTTTCTACCCAAGTTGGCGACACCGCAAAAGGTGGCCCACTTAAAGCGTCCTGCGGGTAGTCTAAGGTCACCAATAAACCAACACTGCCCGAAGGCAATAACTGCGCTAATTGCTTGGCATATTGCGCCCGCATACTCTCAGGCCAGGCAATCAAGGCCGCGCGATCATAAAAACCACTCACTTGCGCCGTAATAGACTGAGGTAAGGTGAAGATATCGCCTTGATACAAACTTATCTGTTCGGTTTGGTAATGCTGATGTTCGCCTTCTGCACTTTGCTGCATTGGCAATTGGTTATCGCTAAAAAACTGTTGCACAGCGAGTTCATTCAACTCACAACCAATCACTTGATGCCCCTGCTCGGCTAAAAAACACATATCCAAAGACTTACCACACAGGGGAACAAAAACCTTGGCATCGGCGGGAAGCGCCAATTGATGCCAATACGTGACGAGGAAAGGATTAACGTCTTGTTGATGAAAACCAATCTGTTGTTGCTGCCACTTCTCGTGCCAAAAACCAGGTTCCATAGGTATATCTCAAAAGGCTAAAGTTATCCTTACTCTAATGGCATTTACGAGTGGATGCAAAATCTCAAATACGGCAAGTTAATCATAGCGATGGAAATAGTTAATGATTAAGACAATGCTTCTTGCACCCGGCGTAACCAAGCACAGTTATCACATTGGCATTGGCGACGGGAAAGATGGTGTGGGCTGAGTGAAGAATCAATAAAGTCGACGGCAATAAGCAATTGCTGCTTAAGCTCGGAGATGGATTTTTGTTCGACGGCCACCAGCTCATCATTCTGGTTCATCCAGATACACTCCATACCTTGGTGGCATGTTAGACACTGCTCATCGCTATCATTAAAAAATACCGCATGTGGACAATGAGTCACTTCCATTGACTGTAAAATTCGCTTACGCGGAAACTCTAATAACTCGATCAATAAAGCCTTATCTGGGGCGGGCATATGCCCTCCTTAAATCCACTTTGTCCACGGGAAATTTAACAAAAATATATCCCAATCCAATGTGCTTAAGATTACCTAGACTCTATACGATTTAACTTGATATAAATCAAAGTCAGCGACGAAATGATGGGATAGGTGAGCCGCAAACAGTGCGCATTTTATCCTCTTAAAATAAATCACCGCTCCTATTTGCTTAACATACCCGCTTGCTGTTTAAATAACCCAAACAAGGAGCCTCGCATTGCAAACACCCCAACTACAACATTTTTACATTTCCGAAGAGCAATCGATTTATTTGCTCAAGGCTAACGATGCCCGCAAGCACAAGGCATGGATCCGTTTATGTAAACAACAGTTAAGTAAGTTGGGTTATCGAGACATTGAGTTTATCGGTAAGGGGGCTTATGGCTTTGTGTTTGCGGGAATTAATCAGGCCGACGAAGCCCATGTATTTAAATTCTCAAGAATTAATCTGCCGCAGCATATTCAAGACCGCTTAGAGGAAGAAGCCTTTATGCTGTCCTTGCTCAAACACCCCAACATTCCGGGGGCGATCAAATTTGAACGGGTCGGCAAACAAGGGATTTTAGTGATGGAGCGGGCTAAAGGTGAAGATTTGGAGCAACTTTGCCGCCGCTTAGGCGCTCTGCCTCCCGCAATGGTAATGAGTATCGCCCGCCAACTCGCCGATATTCTCTACTATCTGCGCACTGGCAAACCCTTAGTACATGGCGATATTAAACCCTCTAATCTTGTTTATGATATTGAAAGCCAACACTTATCCTTAATCGACTGGGGCTCAGCCGTATTTGCACAACGGGATGAATATAACAAGGCCGTCGAAGACAATGTGATGACACTGATGTCGAGCGATCAGCAACACACCAATGCTCGCATGGGAGATGTGTATTTTATTGGAGAAGAACAGCTAAACGGCGCACTCTCCAGCCCACGCTTTGACGAGCAAGGCGTCGCAGCAACTTTATATGCCTTAGCCTCTGGACAAGCCAGTCGGTTCGGTGCGCAGGTTATCCCGCCCACCAGCATTGGCTTACCGATGGAATTAGCGCGCACCTTGGAAGGCATGCTCAGTAGTGATGCCGTGCAGCGCAATCTAGCGGGAGATTATTTTCTCAAAAGCATGCGCCACAGCCATAGATTGCACTTACCTGAATTGCCAAAAGCTGAGCTGATGGGGGACATCCCCGTCTGGGTCCAATCCCGTGAAAAAGATGTCGAAACCGTCAGTTACAGTTCGCGTAAATCATTCTTAAAAGAACATAATGCTTACGATCCCATCGCCAAGATGGACGATATTCAACTCGAAAAATACTATCGCAACTTCTTAGCTGGCATGGGCGACACCGAAAAAGGCTTTATCGCCGCCGTGGGTCGTCTAGGCCAATATCCGATCGTGGGCGGACTAGCGATTCATTGGCAAGAAACCGGCGTGTTTATTGATTCTAATCTTGCCATTTACGATGCCAAACAAAAAAGCGCGCTCATCATCGCCGTTAATAATATGGTGACCCTCGCACGGGGAATTAAACGGATCGGCGTCTTTAAGGCCTGCTTTTTTAACGCCAGGGATACGCTGCATATCGAGCGTGAAAACATTCACGAACCTTTTGTCGCCAGTGCCGATTTACAACTGCCCTTTGAAGTGGGCGATGTGCCAACCCTCGAGGATAAATCGCGGCTGCATTCTTACTTTGAAGATGGTAAGGATCCGGATGAAAACCTTGAACTACCGAACGAAATTATGGAGGAATTGGCGAGGATCAACCAAATCCACCATACGGGTTGCATTATTTTTGAAGCCCTACCGAACCACTTAAAGATCCACAGTTACTTAAAGTTGCTCAACCCGCGTAAACAGGCGGCGTTTCGCGCCAGCCTCGACCGCATTTTGCATTATGTCGGTAAAATTCAAGGTCATGGCGTTTCCGGCTTTATGAAACTGCCCTATAAAAATACCCGTCGCTTTACCCATATTGAACGTAAGCCCGAGTATTTTTATCCTAAAAATCCAAAAGAAATAGGCGCTTAACGATTCTCTTCGTTAGCGCCTATTATGCTGATAGCCCAAGCAAGACTAGATAGGTGAGCCTGGCGGTAAAGTTAAGGGCTTAGGGATAAGTTTTTTATTAGCATCCAAGAGCCCCGCACTAAGGCCCTGCTCCAAACCGTTATAGTGGGCAGCCACTTTAGCATTGGCTCGGTTAGCTTTGGCTTTGAGCTGCTTTATCACAAATTGAGCACGTTCAAAGAGCGCAGCCTTAACCTCTGGCGCAGTTTGCGGATCGTGGTAGGTCGACAAGAATTCATCGATCACCACCGCATTAACGCGCATCCACACACCTTCAACTAAGCCAAGCTTATCTTCCTGATATAACGTCGCGGCAAACAACTTATTCAGTAGGGTCTCAACCGAGAGTTGCTCATTATCGGCCATCGCCGCTTGGCTCACACGATTTAAGCGTTTTGGCATGAGCAGTAAGCTTACAGTGTGGCGAGCAGACACTTCTGCCATGCCAAGGGGATCGCTCGCCACCCCAAGCCCCGATTCAAACGACTCCCGCGTTGGCTGATAATTGCCCGCTTTAGGGACTAAAGTGTCTAACAATGTTTGTGGGACAGTTAGACTTGCTGCATCTAAGGTGCTTAACAACGCATCGAGACCCGACAATTGTAATGGCGGTGCAATATAGCTCCAGCGACCGCCCTCACCGATAGACAAATAGTGATAGTCGGTGCCGCCAATAAATTTTGCGACAGCCTCGATTTGGTAACGATTGAGTAGATAGATAGGTACAAAAGCATCGACCAATTCACCAAGCGGCTCGCCAGGCAATAAGGCCGCTCGACTGAAGCCTTCAATCGCCTTGGCACGAATGCGATTTAGCTCCAATAGTTGAGCGATTGGATCATCACCACTGTCCCACAGGCTAGCATAGGCTTGGCTGGCATCCTTCTGGCGCGAATCGGCTTCGCCAATATAGCGCAGCCCTTTACGGGCCACTTCGGCCAGCAACTGATTTTGCAGCGCCAACTGGGCAGTCACATCGCCTTCATCGCTATAACCGTAGGCGATGGCAAAGTTATCCCACGGCCCGACACCAACGCTATAAGGTGCTGAAATATCAATATCATTGCCTTTCAGCATGATCTTAGGATGGGGATAATCCATCACAGAGGCATCCTGATTAGTCGAGGCGGCAAAGTTATGATCTAAGCCTAAGGTATGGCCGACCTCATGGGCGGCGAGTTGCCGAATACGCGCTAAGGCTAAGTCATTAGCCGCTTGCTCGGCGGCGCTTCTATCACGCCAACCTGCGGTTAACCCTTTGGCAATCAAGTAATCTTGGCGCACCCGCAAGCTACCTAAGGTCACTTGGCCTTTGATGATTTCGCCAGTACGCGGATCAGTGAGCGCTGCGCCATAGGACCAGCCTCGCGTCGCACGGTGGACCCACTGGATCATGTTATAACGGATATCCTGCGGATCGGCATCGGGCGGCAACAGTTCAACCTTAAAACCGTTGATAAATCCCGCTTGGGTGAAGGCCGTTTCCCACCAGCGTGCGCCATCGAGCAGTGCCGAGCGAATAGGCTCAGGCACACCTGGGTCGAGGTAATAGGTGATAGGTTTAACCACCTCACTAGGCGCAGGGCCTAGGTTCACCTTTTGCAGGCGGTGGCGCAAAATAAACCGCTGCACCAGAGGCTCAGAAAAATCCGTCGCATAGTCGCGGTACTCATCGGATAGATAGCCGCTCATCGGATGATAGGCGCGAACTTGATAGCCTTCGTCTGGCAATTCAGCAAAAGAATAACGCATCCGTACTGACATAAAGGTGCCATCGGGCGTGACCTTAGCGACTTGCTCGCCAGCAACATCGCCCTTAAAGGTCAATTGCACATCTACATCGCTATTTTTTTCAAAGGATTTGACTCCCGTGGGCAAAATCGCCGAGCGGGTTAAGTCGAGACGATAATTGCCCTGTCCCGTCTGTTGCAGCACATGTGAGACACCGTGCAGATCATTAAGCACTAGCTCACTGATCGCCACCATATCCGGCTTACCTTCGAGCAATTTTCCCTGCCACAATACCGAATCGGCAAAGGCTTCATCTACTGCTCGTTTTTCGGCGGCATCTTGGGTATTGGCGCGATACTGGGTGTTCAGTTGCTTAAGCTGGATGTAGGGACCTTGGCGCTCAAACTGCACCATGCGGGTTTGACCTAACTGGCCACGATCTAAGCCGATATCGTTAGAACCAACCCCTTCAGGTAAGCTAGTCACCAAGAGAAAGGGCTGATTGAGGCGACTCACCTCAAGGTATAACTCCCCTTCGCTCGGTTCATAGTAAAAATTGAGAAATCCCTTGGCTACTTGGCTTTGCTTAACAATTTTAGTGCTCGGCAGAGTAGCGGCAACGCTAAGGGCTGGCAAACCTAAGAGCAGGATGGCGAGGGCTAGGCTATGGGGTTTCATCTTTCCTCCTGAACTGGCTGTCTACGTGGTCACGCTATGAAACTAACCACGCGGGGCCATCACTGGCCCCGGGCGAACAATTAATGGTGATTATGTTTGTGCTTAATCCAATGGGTTAAAGTTTCAAATAATTCGGATAGCACGATAGGCTTAGTAATATGGGCATTCATCCCTGCGGCGAGACTCTTTTCCCGATCACCAGACATCGCATGGGCTGTCATGGCGATAATCGGTAAGGCATCAGCGCTGTAACGTTCACGCAGTGCCCGCGCCGCCGTTAAACCATCCATTACTGGCATTTGAATATCCATTAATACCGCATCGAAGGGGCGCGAGTCGATAATATCCAACGCAATTTGGCCATTTCCTGCAACGACGACTTCGTAACCCGCACTCTTTAACAGCTCTGTCGCAACCTGTTGGTTGATAAAGTTATCTTCAACCAAGAGCACTAAACCTGTGTGCTCACCTTCTTCGACAGCCACTTCAGCAATAGGCTGTGCGACATTGAGCCTTGGCTCGTCGGCAAAGGCGGCAATAATCTCATCGAACAGGCTCGAGGCCTTAAAGGGCTTTTGCAACACAGCAAACACATTGGCACTATCGACTTCAAGTTGCAAAGGTTCAGCCGCATAGGCCGTCATCATAATAATGATTGGCCGTTTCGCAATCCGACCTTCGGCCACCATGGTATCGATGGCGCTAATCACATCACTGCCATCCATTTCTGGCATCATCCAATCGAGCAACAATAAATCGATAGGATCTCGCGACAACTTATACAGCGCCTCGGCACCGCTCGCGGCCGTATCCACCTCGAAGTGGAAATCGCGCATCAACGCTGAGTAAATTTGCAGCGCCGTTGGGTTATCATCCACCACAAGTGTGCGTAAATTATTGAGTTTTTCAGGCACAACTAAGGGCTCAACCTTGGCCTCTTCGGCAATCTCAAAGCTGATGGTAAAGCTAAAGGTACTGCCAACGCCTAACTCACTCTGTACTTGCATCTTGCCACCCATCATGGAGACCAAATGCTTACTGATCGATAAACCTAAGCCTGTGCCGCCGTATTTACGGGTCGTCGAACCATCGGCTTGGGCAAAGGCATCGAATAACTTTTCCTGCTGATCTTTACTGATCCCAATACCGGTATCACGCACCCAGAATTTTAAGGTAATCCGGTGATCGCGCTCGCCGACATCTTCACATCCCAATTCAATCTCGCCGGATTGGGTAAACTTCACCGCGTTCGACAACAGATTGATCAACACTTGGCCTAGACGCAGTGGATCGCCCTTAAGAATGAGTCCAGCCGTCACTGGCGCATACAGCAATAATTCGACGCCTTGTTCCTGCGCCTTAAGCGCGTTGAGATCGAGGGCATGATCGAGCACTTTATCCAATGGAAACGGCACCCGCTCCAACTCTAACTTACCCGCCTCAATCTTAGAGAAGTCGAGAATATCGTTAATAATTCGCAATAATGACTGCGCCGAGAAACCGGCTTTTTCGAGGTAATCCTTCTGCTGCGCCGTCAGCGAGGTGCGCTGCGCCAACTGCAACATACCGATAATAGCGTTCATTGGCGTGCGGATTTCATGGCTCATATTCGCCAAAAATTCACTCTTGTACAGGTTGGCCAATTCCGCGTCCTGCTTCGCCTCCAACAGCGCCACTTCGTTACTCTTATGGCGCGTGATGTCCTTATGGGTACCGACCATACGCTTAGGCTGACCATCGGCGGTAAATTCCACTACCCGTCCACGGGAAAGCACCCAGTGATAACTGCCATTTTTACCTAAAATCCGAAACTCGATTTCATAAGCATCGACCGGGTTTTGCAGATACTGATTACGATATTCTTCGACGCGAATTCTATCGTCGGGATGCGTCAGTTGATCAATCGCCGACAATAACGCAGGGAATTCATTGGGTTTATACCCCAGCATCGAATAATAGGATGGGTTGCAAATAATATGCTCCGAATCCAAATACCAGTCCCATAGACCGTCCTCTACCGCATCCATCGCTAAGTGGTAACGCTCTTCCGACAGACGTAACTGTTCGGCGGACTCGTACTCACGCGTCACATCGCGCCACACGGCAATTAAGCCTTGCAGCTCACCACGACGGTTATAGAAAGGCAGTTTCAGGGTGTCGAGCAACACAGGTTTACCCGCTAACTCGACCTTCTCTTGATAACGCAGCGGCGTGCGATCTTTTAGGATCTGCTCATCCTCGGCACGAATACGAATGCCCATCTCTGGCGAGGTTAAATCCTCCGACGACAGACCGATCATCTCGCTTTCGGTGTAACCCAACATCCGCTCGGCGGCCTTGTTACAGCCGAGGTAATTGCCCTCTTTATCTTTAAAGACAATGGCTTCTGGTATGGAGTCGAGTAAGGACCGCAATAACGCATATTCACGTTCGCGGCGCTCGGTAGCATCTTTTAACCGCTCAGTACGACGCGCGACCAGTTTATCGAGTCGTTTATTTTGCTCGGCCAGATGGTGAGTGTATTGCTTGTTTTCCTCAAAAATGCGGCTGACCAATAGGAACCAAGGCTCCCAACCAGGGGTGATTTTTTCCGGCGGTTTACGCGGTTCTTGGGAGCAGCCCTCTAAGTGGGATAACAGCCGCGATGCAGGGCTCACAAAAGAGCGGCGCGTTTGCCAGTGTACTATGGTCACCAGCACCGACAGAGCGATGACCACAAGGATAAAGGTCAGTTGCAGTTTTTCGACCGAATCTTGAAACAGGTCGTCTTCATTTTGCAGATATAACAAGCGCCAAGGCGCATTATGCAGCGCAACCGAGTGGATATAGTAACCGTTACGAATAATGCCTTCGTGGGCGTCGAATAATTCAGACTCAGGCAACGAATGCAGCTCAGAAGGAATGCGCTGGCTGATGTGATACACCCGATTGATATCAGAGCCATCAAAATCACTGTGGGATAAAATATTATTCTGCTGATCGAGCAGGATCACCGTCCCCGGCATTTTGAAGTACACCCGAATTTGCCGCGCCAATGAGGCTAAGGTCATATCGAGGTTTATCGAGCCCATAAACTCATCGTCGAGGTAAACGGGCACACCTAAGGTGGTCAATAAGCCTTTACCTGTGGAGTCGACGTAGGCCTCACTCCAAAACACGCTGCGTTGCGGGTTCATCGCTGGCGTCGCGTATTGGAATTGTTTTTTATTGAGCAACTCGTCTCTAAAACGTTGATCATCATTGGTCCAAGGGAAGTAGGACATCATCCGCTGGCGCGATAGATAATAAATTGCCGAGGCTTTGGGTGCGGCTTCTTTGGCCACAGGGAAAGACAGCGATAACTCGAACAGCATTTCCAGCTCTTGGTAGAACTTATCACTGCGACCATCGAGGGAACCCGCGCCCGTGATCCGCCCCATATTAGTGAATGGCTTGCCACCTTTGGCGTAATTAGGCTCTAAGGTAAAATACTGACCACTTTCGTTAAATTTGCCGTACTGCGGTAAGCGATCCTTACGCACTAACTCACCTAAACGTAGGTGATCCACAGCCACATCCCGCAAGCTCTTTACCGCACGAATGCTCGACTCCAGTAGTAAGTCAATTTGCAATACATGGCGTTCAACCTGCTCTTCTCGCTGATCCATCTGCTGGCTTTTCTGGCGATCGAAAAACATCCACGCCGTCAGCAACGACAGGACAATTACACCGATATAAGTATAAAAAACGGCACGGTTATAATTCTTTTGGATCGGCGATTTTAGCTGGAGATCCGGCTCACTCGATTTCATCCACTACCCTTGATTACAGCACTTGATTTAGCCATCGGTGGCAAAAGTTACGGAGTTCATTTATGGGTCCTTATATTAGCAGGAAGAAACCCCGAGTCACATCAAATAATTGCCGCTCTCAGACTAGCAAAGTCTATGGTTAGCTAACTGAAAAATCATAGAAATGGCTAAAAATAAAGGTCCCACAAGTGAGACCTTTTGTAACAATTTAGTTAATGGTTAGAGATGTTCTTCAGCGTATTCAGCTAAGCGTGAACGCACCACGCCATTCAGGTACAAGTTTGCACTGCCTTCAAAGTCTTTAAAACGTTCCACTATGTAAGTTAAGCCCGAGGTCACTGCGGTGAGATAATTCGAATCGATCTGTGCTAAGTTACCGCAACAAATCAATTTTGTGCCTTCCCCCATCCGAGTGATCATGGTTTTGATCTGTGACGCCGTTAAGTTTTGACATTCATCCAAGAGTACAATGGAGTTTTGGATCGAGCGGCCGCGCATAAAGTTGATCGACTTAAATTGGATATTCGCCTTCTCCATGATGTAGTTCAAACTGCCGGTCGGATTGACATCATTCTTGTGCAGCACTTCTAAGGTATCGGTAATCGCCGCCAGCCATGGCATCATCTTTTCTTCTTCGGTGCCGGGTAAAAAACCTATCGATTCGGCAATTTCTGGCGTATTACGAGTCACAATCACCTTATCGTAGCGATTACGCTCCACTACCAACTCAAGCGCAGCCGCCATTGCCAGTAAGGTTTTACCGCAACCCGCTGGCCCCGTTAAGATCACCAGATCGATATCGGGATCGAGCAAGGCTTGCAGCGCCATGCCTTGGTAAACATTCTTAGGTTTAACGCCCCACGCCTCGAGGTTTTTTAAGCGCTCGCGGCCCAAATCCAAAATATGCAGATGAGTATCGCTACGCTCGGTGACGCGCCCACAAAAATCAGATTCGGTGTCAATCAGATACTGGTTAATGTAAAAGGGTTCGTTGTCTAAATCTTTCAGTGGGACTTCATGAATCGTATGCCGACCGTGGCGCTCGGTGGACACTTTGTTTAAATGCTCCCAAAAATTACCTTCGAACTGATAAAAGCCCTTGCTGAGGAAACGAATATCGTCGATCAGCTGGTCGGTTCGATAATCCTCAACCAATTGAATACCCGCGCCCTTGGCCTTAAGACGCATATTGATATCTTTAGTGACGAGTACCACAGTGCGTGGATGGTGAAGATTTTGTAGATGTAGTGCGGTATTGATAATGCGGTTATCGTTGCCATCCCCCGGCAGGGCACCTAAGGTAAAATCGACAAGATGGTCAGGGAAAATAGAAAGTGAGCCTATTGCATCGGCATGCCCTTCTCGACTTGGCAAAGGGACGCCATTAATAATTTGTTCCGGTGTTGTATCGCCGCCGAGGGTATCTTCCAATGCCCGAATGGCAACTCTCGCATCGCGACTCACATCACTCTTTCGATCTTTAATCTGGTCTAGCTCTTCTAGCACAGTCATCGGAATGACTACATCGTGCTCTTTAAACGAATAGATCGCCAAAGGTTCATGTAGTAACACATTGGTATCCAGTACAAACAACTTTCTGTCGTCTTGTTCCATGGCGCCTCCAGAGTGCTCGATTGTTTTTATGTTATATCTCGTTCCCAGTGAGTGGATATGGCTCCTTTGCTGATTGGCGTTAGGTTAAGAATGATCTTTAAGTTCAAGCCTCTACCGAATAAAGATAGCTAGCGGCTTACACTAATATTGGCACCATTCTCAATGAATGCCAACCAAATCATCAGAGACTCGAAAGCAGTGTAGGTCCCTCGATATGACAGAAGCATGACAAAACCTCGAGCTGCAACAGAGAATTTTCTTCACTGTTCAATTTGTAATCTGCTGTGTGG
This sequence comes from Shewanella sp. MM_2022_3, assembly GCF_022557375.1. Classification (NCBI taxonomy): domain Bacteria; kingdom Pseudomonadati; phylum Pseudomonadota; class Gammaproteobacteria; order Alteromonadales; family Shewanellaceae; genus Shewanella; species Shewanella sp. MM_2022_3. Next base: position 24,881 of record NZ_JAKZGV010000011.1, on the reverse strand, counting down.
AGAATTAGTCTCTAACGGTTGAGAGGGCGATTCAAATATCCCTAGTATTGATATAACATACGCGCCCTTTGTTAGAGTCCGCCCAGAGATGAGAATTTAAGATGCCGTTTGCCTTAGGACAACGTTGGATAAGTGATACCGAGTCAGAGCTTGGTTTAGGAACAGTCGTACAAGTTGAAGGCCGCATGGTCACAGTGTTATTCCCTGCGACTGGTGAGAACCGTATGTTCTCGCGTAACGAAGCCCCGCTGACCCGCGTCATATACAACCCTGGCGATACGGTTGAAAGCCATGAAGGCTGGAGTCTCTCGGTCGAAGAACTCACCGAAAAAGACGGTCTCGTCGTCTACCACGGAATCCACAGCGAAACAGGTGAGAAAACCAGCCTGCGTGAGACCCTGTTAAACCACAACATTCGTTTTAACAAACCGCAGGATCGCCTGTTTGCGGGTCAGATTGACCGCCTCGATCGTTTCGGCATTCGTTACCAATGCCAGTTACTGCGCAATCAACTGGCGACCTCTGATTTACTCGGCTTACAAGGGCCACGCGTTGGTCTTATCCCCCATCAAATGTGGATTGCCCATGAAGTGGGTCGCCGTTATGCGCCGCGGGTGTTGCTGGCCGACGAAGTGGGTTTGGGTAAAACCATCGAAGCAGGGCTAATTATCCACCAACAACTGCTGACAGGCCGTGCCGAACGAGTATTGATTATTGTGCCGGATACCCTGCGCCATCAGTGGTTAGTGGAAATGCTGCGCCGCTTTAACTTGCGCTTCTCCGTGTTTGATGAAGACCGTTGCGTTGAAGCCTTTGCCGACCATGACAACCCTTTCTATACCGAACAGTTAGTGATTTGTTCACTCGAATTACTGCGTAAAAAGAAACGTCTCGACCAAGCACTCGATGCCGATTGGGATCTGTTAGTGGTTGATGAAGCGCACCATTTAGAGTGGACCGAAGACGCCCCAAGCCGCGCCTACCAAGTGGTTGAAGCCTTAAGCGAAGTCGTACCGGGCGTATTATTACTGACCGCAACACCGGATCAACTCGGTCACGAGAGCCATTTTGCGCGCTTGCGCCTACTCGACCCAGATCGTTTCTATGACTACGACGCCTTCCTTGCTGAAGAAAACAGCTACAAAGATGTCGCCATCGCCGCCGAAGCTTTAGCGGGCGAAAGCAAATTATCCGATACCGCTATCAACAGCTTAACCGAATTACTCAGCGAAAAAGACATAGCGCCGAGCATTCGGTTAATTCAAGCCGAAGGCATCGACAGTGAGTTACAACAAGCTGCCCGCAGCGAATTACTGCAAGAACTGCTTGATCGCCACGGCACTGGCCGCGTACTTTACCGCAACAGCCGCGCCTCGGTAAAAGGTTTTCCGAAACGTATTTTCAACGCCTATCCCCATGCGATGCCTGAGCAGTATCTTACCGCTGCACGCGTGAATGAGATGATGGGCGGTCGTAAAACCTTAGAAGCGAAAGCGGCACAAGCCTTAAGCCCTGAAAAACTCTATCAAGAATTTGAAGACAACAGCGCCAGTTGGTGGAAGTTCGATCCTCGCGTGGATTGGTTAATCGAGTTCTTAAAGTCGCACCGCAGCAAGAAAGTGCTGATTATCGCCAGTGGCGCCGATACCGCCCTGAGCCTAGAAGAAGCCCTGCGTACCCGTGAAGGCATTCAAGCCACAGTGTTCCACGAAGGTATGTCGATCATCGAGCGCGATAAAGCGGGTGCTTACTTTGCTCAAGAAGAAGGCGGCGCTCAAGCATTAATCTGTTCAGAAATCGGCTCAGAGGGTCGTAACTTCCAGTTTGCCAGCCACTTAGTGTTGTTCGATCTGCCATTAAACCCAGATTTATTAGAGCAACGTATCGGCCGTTTAGACCGTATTGGTCAAAAGAACGATATCCAAATTCACTTGCCTTATCTGCAAGATACGGCGCAGGAGCGTTTACTCCAATGGTATCACCAAGGTCTAAATGCCTTCGAGCTTACCTGCCCTGGCGGCCATATACTTTTCAGTGAATTTGCCGAAGAATTGTTAAATGTTCTTGTAGGCGGTGATGAAGACGAGCTGACCAATCTGCTCAATCACACCCAAAGCCGTTACAAAGAACTGAAACACGCCATGGAGCAAGGCCGTGATAAACTGCTGGAAATCAACTCCCATGGTGGCGATAAAGCCAAGGCGATTGTCGAGCGTTTAGCCCAAAGCGATCAAGATACTAAACTTATTGGCTCAGTGATCCGCTTGTGGGACATTATCGGTGTCGACCAGGAAGATAAAGGCGAAAACTCGATTATCCTGCGTCCAAGCGAACATATGATGTTCCCGACTTATCCCGGCCTGCATGAGGATGGCGTGACGGTCACCTTCGACCGTGATACTGCACTCTCCCGTGATGATATTGCCTTGATCACCCAAGAGCATCCACTGGTGCAAACCGGCCTCGACTTGATCACCAGCTCGGATACCGGTACTACAAGTGTTGCGATATTAAAAAACAAGGCATTACCTGCGGGCACCCTGTTTTTAGAACTGATTTATATGGCAGATGCCTCGGCGCCTAAATCGAGCCAGCTCTATCGTTATCTACCGCCTACGCCTATCCGTATTCTGCTGGATAAAAATGGTAACGATCTGTCAGCCAAGGTCGATTACACCAGTTTTGACAAACAGTTAAGCGCGGTAAACCGTCATATTGGTAGCAAGTTAGTCACTGCATCACAGCCAATTCTGCATCCGTTATTTGCTAAAGGCGAAGAGTATGCCCAAGTGGCCGTCAATGAGTTAGTGGCTCAAGCGCGCGAGAAGATGACCAGCCAGCTTACAGGCGAACTCGAACGTTTAGAATCTCTCAAAGCGGTCAACCCCAATATACGTGAGGAAGAATTAGAATACCTACGCAACCAAATGCGGGAGCTGACTACTTACCTCGATGCGAGTCAGTTGCAGCTTGATGCGATTCGTATGGTGCTAGTTAGCCATGTTTAATCTTGATTGGCATTAAACCGAGCCTTATCCGGCTCGCTTAAGCTAAAACACAAACGCCCAGCCAATCGCTGGGCGTTTTTATTTTCTCTGTTGTATAAACATTTTTTTCGCATAAGTCTGTCTAGGCGCCGCAGTGCGCGGTCGCCGTCACGAGCTCAAGCAAAAATTGCTTCTGCTACGCTGCTTAAGGTTATACTCTAGCTAATTGAATTTATAAGACTACACAGGTGGTTATCAATTCTATGGCGCGTATCATTCCCTCGGTATTGAGCCTCACCTTAGCTCTAGCCAGTGCGAGCTTACTCGCCGCCGATCCCAGTAGCCAAACTCCCGAGCCAAGTGCCGAAGCAGCTCAGTCTAATCCCAACAAACCGACGCCCGCTAAAAGAGCGAGCAGCTATTTACCCGCCAATGAGATCAAACAAATCACCATTGATGACCAACCACTTGAACTCTTAGTCCGCTCGTGGGAAGGCCGGAAAAAACTCGGTGCAGCCATTATTTTACCCGCCACTAATGGCACCGCCGATGCGCCCGGGTTAATGGCCTTTGTCCGACGTAATATCAATGCGGCTGGCTGGGCGAGCTTAAGCCTCACGCCGCCAACAGAACCACCAGCGCCCAATTTTGCCACCCCAGCAACTGAAGTCGCGACTGCGGGGTCAGCGCAATTAACCGCGCCTTCCAATAAACCAAGTCAAAAGGTAAAGCCGGAAGACAGTAATAAGCATCTCCTTGAGCAAGAAGACTTTCTCGTTAAAAGCATGTCACAGCTCGACAGCGTTGGTAGCGATTATCCTGGCAAACGAGTACTGATCACCGCCGATCAAAGTGCTGGATTATTGATAAGCCTATTAAGCCAAAAGAAAATTGCCGATCCCGATGTATTGATTGTCATCAATCCCTACAGTGAAGACGAAACGCGCAACCAAGCCATAGCCGAGAAGCTCGCTAAACTCACGATGCCGATACTCGATATTCAATCACCCGATGGTCACCCCGCCTCATTAGAAACGGCTGAACAACGTAAAACGCTGGCAGTGACCTTAGAGGCACCCAATTATCGGCAGACAACGCTGGCATTGAATCTGGATAATGAAAGCGCTTGGCAGAATTGTTTAACGGCCATAAGAGGATTCGCCGCCCGAATGAGCGGCGCCTATTGAAATTTGAATCCCCTGATTTTACGAGCACGGCTTGCTAGTACAAAATAAAGCTCGACACATCAACGCTGCCTCAGCATTAAGGAAGTCTTTACCATGGCTTTCTCGCTAAGGGCATCAACCAAGTTACCAGCCAGACTGGCGATCCTTGTAGGGTTTAGTGGGATCTTTTAACTGACGAACCGCAGCGATAGTACGATTTTTGCCAAGCAGCAATCTCACTTGGCTCCATGACTCGCGGCATAGCAACGCACGGACCGAAGCAGTCCAGCTGCGGTTAATACTCAGCTTAATTGCCGCAGCCGCATCGGGGGAGGTATTGAGGAGTTCTTCCGCCAATTGTTGCGCGCTTAACATTGGGTTATCACTTAACTGAGTCACTAAACCTAAGGTTTTAGCCTCTTCGCCAGAGAGCACTTTTGCCGTGAGACTGAGTAACATCGCTTGATCCTTTGGCATAATTTGCCGCAATGCCACTAGGCCTGCCATATCGGGCACCAGCCCCCATTTGGCCTCCATAATGGATAACTTACTGTCAGGGCTTGCAATCCTAAAATCCGCACCTAAAGCGATTTGCATTCCTCCACCATAACAGCAGCCTTCCAATACCGCGATAACGGGTACAGGTAAACGCTGCCAGCCAAGGGATACTCTTTGGGCTAGGTTGGCATTGCCTGGCAACCCTTTAAACAGCAATTTAACTGCTTGCATCGGCGCCGACATCACGCTTTTGACATCCAAGCCAGAACTAAAATGACCTCCAGCGCCAGATAAAATTACTAGCCGAATACGCGGATCTGATTTAATCCTTTTGATGGTTTTATCGAGTTCGCTAAACATCAAATAATTAATTGCATTGAACTTTTCTGGACGATTAAGCACAACATTTGCGATGCCATTCTCAACCGTAACTTGCACACAACGCTCACCCATGAAATATCCTGCTACTGGTCAGTCCAGACCAAATGTTAACATGTTTGGCATGATTAACCAAAACATGTAACATAAGGCCGAATTTTGACTTTAGTCAAAATATTGTCAGTCACCGTTAAGTATTAGTGTGCGATTATGTTAGGCTGCAATCTAAAACCTAACAAATTCTGATTTATGAAGCTGTTAGAATAAATTTACGATGCTGTTCAGCCCATGCCAGCGTCTAATTTGAACAAAATGCATCTCTAGCAACTCCGCTTACCTACAGCATGTATACCTGTGCATGATAGAGGATCGATACTGTAGACATCTGTTGATGGATTAAGCATATAGATGGTCGCAAAATCGAGGTATTTTTTGCGATAAATAACGAAGTTAACTTAGCTAACCACAATTTTAATCGCACTATGCCTTTAGAATTTAATGGCAAGATAAATAAAATTAGCTAATTAAATCTATGAGTTATATATAGATGATGTAAATCAAACTTGCCCGAAGCACATAATTCGTCACTCAAACATGAAGAAATAGTGTTATCTTCAATAAATGGGCAAATAAGGATCTGTAGTCAGCATGACAATCTCTGTACTCATCTGTGACGATTCCGCTATGGCGCGTAAACAAATGGCTCGCACCCTTCCCAAAGAATGGGATGTCGAGATTACCTACGCGACCAATGGTGCCGAAGGGTTAGATGCCATTCGCGCAGGTAAAGGCGAAGTAGTCTTCCTCGATCTCAATATGCCCGTAATGGATGGTTATGAAGTACTACAAACCGTTCAACAAAACGATCTCCCCGCCCTTATCATTGTGGTCTCGGGTGACATACAAATTAAAGCTCATGAACGTGTTAAAGCTCTAGGTGCATTGGACTTTATCCAAAAACCCGTCAGTGCTGATGCCATCAGTAATATCCTCCAAGAGTACGGCATTCTTACCCTAACGCAGAAAGATCAGGTGGAAGACACGCCGATGATCAAAGTCGATATGCGTGATGCCTGCCAAGAGATCGCTAACGTTGCCATGGGCCGTGCAGCCGATTTGCTCGCCAAATTACTTGACGTATTTGTCCTATTACCTATCCCCAATGTGAACGTGCTCGAAGTCAGCGAACTGACCATGGCTCTGAAAGCAACAGAAGAAAGCTCAACTGTTTCAGCACTTTGCCAAGGATTTATTGGTGCAGGAGTTGCGGGTGAAGCACTGTTGTTATTCCATGATTCAAGCTTTAAAGATATGGCCAAGCTCATGGGGGTTGCAAATCCTGAGGATAAGAATACCGAGATTGAAGTACTGATCGACACTGGAAACGTATTGATTGGTGCATTCCTGAATGGGATCTCAGAACAACTCGATATGAAATTCAGCCAAGCCCATCCTGTGGTGTTGGGCCGTCACTGTACAGTGAATGATCTTATCCATGATAATTCGGAAAAATGGCACAGAACATTAGCGATGGAAATCAACTATCGTATTGAAAATCATAATATTCAATGCGACTTACTGTTGCTCTTTACCGAAGACTCTATTCCGACACTGAGCTATAAACTCGGTTATTTACTCGATTAATCAGTTGGACTTTACCTTATGTCAAACGATCAAAGCGCAATGAACGAACTCCATTGGCTTATCGATATGGTACAAACCATAGAAGTGGGTCTTGTGGTATTAGATCGCGATTATAATATCCAACTGTGGAATGGCTTTATGGAAAACCATAGTGGCGTTTCACCCAATTCCATTAAAGGTCACAACCTGTTTAGCCGCTTCCCTGATTTGCCAGCAACTTGGTTAAAACAAAAAATGGAATCGGTTTTTATGCTTAAAAATCGAGCTTTCATTAGCTGGGAACAAAGACCTTACGTGTTTCAGTTTAAAAACTATCGCCCAATTACTGGGCGCGCCGATTTTATGTACCAGAACGTGACTTTGCTGCCTCTCGCTTCATTAACCGGCAAAATTACCCATATCAGTGTGATTATTTATGATGTCACCGATATCGCCGTGAATAAGTTGCAGATCAAGGCCGCCAACGAACAGTTAGAGCGTCTCAGTCAAACCGATGGATTAACGCAACTGCATAATCGCCGCCATTGGCAACTATGCTTGGAACACGAGTACGATCTCTATGCCCGCTATTCCGGTATAGCAAGCTTGGTGATGATTGATATTGATCACTTCAAAAATATCAATGACACCTACGGCCACCTTGCAGGTGATAAGGTTATTCAACATATCGCCCATCTTCTGAGTCATTCATTGCGGGAAACCGACTGTGTCGGTCGCTATGGCGGCGAAGAGTTTGCGGTAGTCATGCCCAATACCAGTGGCACCGATGCCCTCAACTTTACCGAGCGTTTGAGGGAAAAGATCGCTGAATCCACCGTAGTGTATGAGGGGCTGAAGATTAAAGTGACTGTCAGCCTTGGCGTATGTGAAATAGGCAAACATATTACGAGCAGTTCAAGTTGGATTTCCTGCTCAGACAAAGCGCTTTACGAGGCCAAACAGAAAGGTCGAAATTGTAGCGTCCTACATGCAGCACCAATTTCCACTTAATTAGGCTTAATAAAGTAAAAGCCCATCATTGATGGGCTTTTACTTTATAAGAATTATGACAACGTATTAATGTGGAAAACCATCGTCCTGTTCGTCATCTTCGTCGTCTTCTTCATCGTCGATTTCATCGCCAACAAAGTAGGTTCCCCAGCCGTCGTAATCCACTTTTTGCTTGGCTGCGAGTTGCAATAACTGTTCAGTCGCTTTGTCTAATAATGGAATTTCTAACTTGTGATAAGCAACAGCGTCAAAACAGAAAATCACCGAACCATCTTCCAATTCCATTTCTTCAGCATCATTGACTTCAAATCCAAGTTTGAATGCATCAACCGCAGCCTTTTCTAAGCGCTCAAAATTGCTCGATGAAAAATGATGCTCAATGGTGTATTCAGCATCTGGCTCTGAGCCATCGTCGAGCAAGGCTTGCACTATGTCACGATTCTCGGCGAATTGGGCTTTTAACTGACTTTCAATAGACATGGACTTGTCTCCGTTAAGATAAAACTGGCTCAAATTGGCGTTATTATACGTCATCAGCCGGGATAGTTTTACCCATTAATGTTGCCGCTTCGCGATTTATCTCGTTAAATTTTGCCGACATAATCTCGTGCACCTGTGCCGAAAAGGCTTTCGCGTCAGCTTTATCCAAACCTTCAGTCGGGATTGGCGCCATCATCTCAATAATCACCACACCATTATCCCAACGGTTCAAATCAATATGGCTTTGGCATGACGTCAACACGGGTACGACTGGCACACCAGCCGCAATCGCAGTGTGGAAAGCTCCCGCTTTGAAGGGCAACAGTCCGCGCCCCCGTGAGCGCGTACCCTCAGGGAAAATCCACACGGAAAGACGATTCTGCTTAATTTTTTCCGCCGTTTTCGCCATGGTATCAAAAGCACTATTGCGATTTTTTCTATCGATCAGAATATTACCTGACAACCAATAGATCTGGCCAAACAAGGGGATCCACACTAAGCTCTTTTTCCCTAAGCTCACAGTGCCTTTAGGTACGGCTTTAGTATGTGTGAATAAATCGAAGTTATTTTGATGATTTCCAAGAAATATATAGGGGCCATCCTGCACTTCCTTAGGCCGACGCACTATGACTTTAAGCCCTAAAATCGGCGCTGCGGATGAAAAGATCTTGGCGAACATATGTACATTGTCACGGTGACGAGGTCGTAATAGGCAAACCAAACCACCAAAAATAAATGCAAGTAACAATGACACCGCCAACAACACAGATCTGACAATTAATAGCACGACATACTCCAAGGGTGAAAGTGGCGACAGTATAGCCACCCAGCCCTAGGGACTCAATATAATGTTTACATCTGTTAGCTGAGTTGCTAACAATCAAACAAAAGCCCATCGTTGCTCACGCAATAAGCGTATCGATGGGCTTTTAAATCAATATCAACGCCTAACACTCAGCATAAAACCTAGCGTTAGATCTGACTCACTGTAGCCATTTTGCTTAAGCCTACACGAAATACCAGTGCACTGACTGCCAAGGTTGCGACTATCGCCGCCCCACTCGGTAAATCCATGGTTGCCGATAATACCAGACCAAGTAAGTAACCCATAAGGCCGACCAGATAGGCGTAAAACAAGCCGTTTTTACCTTGGTATTTATTCAGAGCAAGTGCAGGTAAAATCAAGGTACTAAATACTAAATAGACGCCCACCAGCTCAACCGACAACGTAATAACTAGGGCAAACAGGAGATAGAATCCGGCACCATTTAATATTTGTGGCCGCCAAAAAATCAACGCCAACACCCCAGCATAAACCACTGTCGGTAACACTAATTGCGACCAACTCACCCAAAGGATCTGGCCCGACATCAATTGTTTTAGCAGCTCTGCACCATGGGGATCGTTCGCCAGCAATAGCATAGCAGCCACGGCCGATAGCACATAAAAACAACCGATCATGGCTTCTAACTCACCCGCCATTCTCTTAGATAACCAAGCGATAAATCCCGCCCCCGCAAGGGCGAACAAGGCCGGCATCCACACATTAGAAAATGGCATGTCTTCTAACCTGTGGTCCATGTGGGCGACAATTGCTCCCAACGCGGCGACTTGCGCAATGGCTAAATCGATAAAGATAATCCCACGCTTAAGCACTTGTTTACCAAGTACAATGTGCGTTGAGAGCACTAAGATCCCCGCTGCTAGAGCAGGCAGCAGGATCGACATCAGTTCCAGATCCAACATAGGCTTATTTCACCCCGTTTAAGAGGGAAATCGCGCTGTCGTAGAGGCTAAAGAGATCTTGGCTGCTATCATTTCCACCTACAGACATAGGTAACATCAGTACTGGAAAATTCGCTTTTTCACCCAACCACTTAGCACCACGTTCGTCCTGATAGGACGCCACAACCACCGCAAGAATATCACCCTGCTCGGCACGGCTGAGCAGGCTTGCTAAATGGCCACTGGTCGGCGCTAGACCGGGTTTAGGCTCAAGATCAGCGGCTTGTTCAATCCCCAACCAGTTGAACAGATATCTAAAACTGGTGTGATAGGCGATGACCTTTTTACCCTTTAACGGTTTGGCTTGCTCTTCCCAACGAGGGATCGCCGCCTGCCAACGAGTGCTAAAGTCCGCTAAGGCCTTTTGATAATTAGCCGCTTCACTCGGATCTAGTTGGCTCATCTTAGCGCTGAGCGCATTCGCGACGCTAAGCAAACGATGCGGATCGAAGTGGATATGCGGATTTCCCTGAGCATGCACGTCGCCCATACTGCGATCCACACTCGCTAACTTATCTAAGGTATCGATTTGATCGGCGGCGAAAAATAGCCCTTGATCGGTAGAGCGAACCTTAGCGTTGGCTGACTTCATTTGCAGCATCGGCAGCCAACCGACTTCTAAATCGGCACCTGCACAGACCACCAGATCCGCTTGACGCATTTTAGCAATCAAACTCGGGCGCGCCTGCACTTGATGCGGATCCTGTAAGGCCGTGGTTGCCGAATAAATGCTGGCGTTTGGAGCCAACTCTTTTGCCAATGCGGCATATTCGGGTTCACAGGCAAACACATTCAGCTCTGCGTGGGCAAAGCCTGAACAAGCGAAAGACAGGGCCGCTGCGGCCGCTTTAACAACATTAGAATTGATGCGCACCGTGAGCCCCCAGAGACATAATGTATTGAATAGTGAAAACATTGTCGTCTTCGATTCCATCGAAGTTAGTTCCCTTCTGATTGGTGTACTGGAAACGTACTGTCGAGAAATGGCTCGAATGCCACGCTAGACTCACCTCAGATTCCTTTAACTTCTGGCCATGAAAATGCTCGCCATGGAGCTCTTGGGTATCTACCTCGCCGTAACGCACACCCGCAGACCAGCTAGGAGTGAATTGATACACACTGCTCAGATACCAACCTTGATGATAGTCCTTGCTCGGTGCATCTTCGGGATGAAGATCGGTAGGCACAAAGTCAGTCACGCGGTAATACTCACCGCTTAACGTCAGGTTTTGGTATTTATAGTTACCATTTGGAGCCCATTTATACACAAAATCAGCACCATAGGTGTTTTTACCTGTGTAAGATGCCGCATGGCTGTGGTCATGACCTTCCTCGGCAGTTTCGTCTTCGTGCTCATCGCCTTCTTCATGGGCTGTGACTTGACCGTTTTCGTTACGTAAGTAACTCAATCCCGCCTGCCATGAACTGTTATCCCCTATATCGCCACCGATTTTTGAATATAAGGTGTACACACCGACATTTTTAAACTCACGTTCGCCATGTTCATCGGCGGCGCGCATGCTGTCGCCCTTGAACGCTTCAGCGCCAATGGTCCAATACAGATCAGTTGGAGCAACAAAGTTTAAGCGCACGCCATCATCGAAGTAGTGGCCGCCGAAAAATGCACGGTAAGCAATCGGGCGGTCGGTGAAAGAATCGGTATGTAAATGCTGGTTATTTAGATAACCGATATCCGACAGGAAACGTCCGCCACGGATGGAAAAACCCGCAGGCATTGCCATGGTTTGGATAAAGGCTTCTTCAAGATTAAGCTCGGTTTCACCATCATGCATCTCAACGACGGCGGTCACTTTGCCGTAGAACATGTCGTCAATATTGGCACTCATCGCCAACTCAGTTTCACCTAAACCAAATCCTTCGGCGGTTTCTGCCAATGGGCGTTCAGCCGTTTGATAATAGCCATTCAGCACCGCACTGATCGCCGGATTGGTTAAACTTGAGTCAGCGGCAAATAACGTCGGCGAAGCAAATGCGCACGCCAAGGCCACCAAAGAAATTCGGTTGTTAAAAACAGTCATGATATCTCCAAAATACAACTAGCACTCGATGACTAAGTTAAGTCATCAAGAAATACAATAAGTTAAAATATTAAAGTTGATTTAATGGAGAACAGGCGGCGCACGACTTAGGTAAACACTGACGTGTTTGAAGAAGGTAACGGGTAAGACAAACTCACAAACATCAAATCGCTGTATCGCTAAATTTAGCGTCTGCGGAGCTGTGAACAGAATTTTATTTAGCTGATGTTGATGGAAGCAGAGCGTACAGTGCGTCTTCGCCCCATCATCAAGGTGAGTCACACTATGGGCTGAGGCAACAAAAGACAGCAGTATCAATACGGCGGCAAGCCATATCGAAATTGTGCGTCTTAAGTGACTATCTAGTCTCACTCAGTCGTCCCCATAGTAAAAAGTGGCACAAGTTTAAGTCAGGCCGCTAGTAAGTTGCAATAAGGTAATGGTCAAGCAATGCGTTACAAGATATTTACCATTGCAACTGATGGCGCCTTAAAAAGAGCACATTATTGGCAAAAATAGTTATTTAAGATTAGCTTAAGTCAGTGAATCTATTATGTGCCCAGTGTTATACAGGCTAAATATTTAATTCTATTCAACCCAGCAAAAGGCAACCAAAATGCTAGCATTCTTTCGTGAAAACTTAGGATTAATCTTAGGGATAGTGATTTTCGGCGCAGTCATTTTGGGCGGGATTTATTACGTAGAACACTCATTAGAGAGTCAAGAACAGGTTATTCAATAACAGGTTCACCCTGTAAAACAATGTCGAGCCTCAGTGGTAGGCCCCTAAACGGCTCGACAGGGTTAAACCAGTGTCATCCCATCTCTAGCGATATTTTTGCCGTTGATCGCTATCGTCTTCCTTCTCTGGCGCCTCAATCGTTTGCAGTTGATCCATAAAATGGCTCACCAGCAGCAACATTACACAGAAGATCATCACAGGGATCAAAAAATGCCGCGTCGAGGCATCGAAGTAACTGTATAAGCCCGTCAGGGCACTCGCATAAAAACCAAACAACTTTAACTTCAATAATTTAGGACTATGACCAAGCCACGCTGAACAATGGGGACATTGGACTTGGGCGTGAAAGCCCTTTCCGCGCTGCTGGGTAATTTGGGCAATTTTAATCGACTGATGACATTGGGAGCACAGCATGTAAAGTACATTCCTAACTATGGGGCGCTAAGTTTATCAGATCCTTATCCCATTCAGTCGAACTAATTAGCGTCGAGGTTTCAGAGCTTCATTCTATGGCCTAAAGCTGTAAACTGGCGCACAAATTTTAAACATTGTTAGTCTATTATGCTGTTGATATTTTACAGGGTTTAGCTCTACACCTATCATATACCTACCTCTTTTTGTCGAAGATAACGTCTATGCGCCGCTCGCTAATATTGATACTTGCCCTAAGCTTTCCGCTACTGATGAGTGCCAAGGTATTCGCTGCAGATCCAGACCCCATTACGACCAGCCCAACCGCTTCGGCATCAAACGAAACCCAAAGTGAATTAACCACACTTCAGACCGCCATTAAAGAGGACATTGCGCGCTTAGCTCAATACCAAGGTGAATTACGCACCATTGTTGAATATCGCATTCAAAATAAGACCTTACAGTTACGCAATAAGATTAAAGCACTCTTAGATGATAATACTTACGATAAAACTTTTATGCTGGCTCTAATCCAAGAGCAATTGCAGTTTAATCTGAAAATTAACGACTACTTTAATGATCTCATCACCAAGTTGGCTCAAAAACTTGGCACAGCGGATGATGAGGCCACCTTACTCGAGATCTCCAAACGTGAACTCGACAAAGACAATAACTACAAGCAACGGCTTGAGACCTTAAACTGGCTAACCCAAATTGGCCAAGATGTAACAGCTGAAAAAACACAGCTCACCCAACTCCTGCTTAACCGCGCCGATAACTTCGACAGCTTTGTCACTTACACCCAACAGCAGTTACAAAATGCGGTAAATGATGCCACCAATGCAGGGAAAGACGTTACCGCAGCGCAAACCAGTCGCGTGATACAACTAAAAGAACGTTTAGCACAAAACAGCCAGAGCCTCAGCACCAATATCGAGTTACTGGATGCACTAGGGCAAAATACCGCCTTGCTGAAAAAGACTTTGTTTAGTATTTCAGGTGATATTACGCAGGACGTATTAAACATTGATGTGGCATCGAGCTTAATAGAGCAATGGCTAAATACTGCGAAGGATCAAGCCATTAATCATGGACCAACATTGGTCTTTAAGTTATTTATCTTCTCTCTGATCCTGTTTGTCGCTGGCCTTGCAGGCAAACTGGTGAAAAAAATTGTCAGTAATACCGTTAGCAACTCTAAGTTGAATTTCAGCAAGTTACTACAAGACTTCTTTACCTCACTCTCGGGCAAGGCAGTATTTACTATCGGCGTACTGATTGCTTTATCCCAGCTTGGTATCGAATTAGGCCCCTTACTGGCTGGCTTTGGTATCGCGGGTGTGATCATCGGTTTTGCCCTGCAAGATACTCTATCCAACTTCGCTTCAGGCATGATGATTTTGATCTATCGTCCGTATGATGTCGGCGATTTGATTAATGCGGCTGGCGTATCGGGGCGCGTTAGCCATATGAGCCTAGTCTCTACCACCATTAAAACATTAGATAACCAGAGACTTATCATTCCCAACAATAAGATTTGGGGGGATACCATCAACAATATTACCGCCGAGCACCAGCGCCGAGTCGATATGACATTTGGCATCGGCTATGGCGATAGTATTGAGCAGGCCGAAGCGGTACTAAAATCGATTGTTGAGGCGCATCCTAAAGTGCAAAAAGTACCGGCTCCACTCATCAAGTTGCACGTATTAGGAGAATCCTCGGTCGACTTTATCGTCCGCCCTTGGGCAAAACCAGAAGACTATTGGGATGTATATTGGGATATCACCCGTGAGGTGAAAATGCGCTTCGATGCTGAGGGTATCAGCATTCCTTTCCCACAGCGCGATGTGCATATTTACCAAACCAGTAAATAGTCTTTCGTCAAAGCAAATTCTTAACAAAAGGCGCAATCTTTGATTGCGCCTTTTCATCTTTAGATTCAAATGGCTAACAAACTAACCTAATCCAGTAATCTCACCATCTGCGGTGATATCTATCTTTAAATAACCAGGGGTTAACCCAAGCCCAGGCATGGTCATCACATTACCTACCAATGCTGTTATAAACCCAGCCCCCGCATGCAGTACCAATTCACGCACGGGTACCATAAAGCCTTGAGGGACACCTTTAAGCTGAGGATCGTGGCTAATGGATAAGGGTGTTTTCGCCATGCAAACAGGTAAATGCCCATAACCAAGCGAGTTGAGCTCCTGTAATTGCAGCTTAGCCGCATCGGATAAGCTCACCCCTGCGGCGCCATAACCCACTTCAGCTAAGGTCGATAATTTAGCTTCTAAGTCCATATCATCAGGATATAACAACCGAAACTCGCTTGGCTGCTCACAGGCACGGATTACGGTTTGTGCGAGGCTAATGGCGCCGATTTCACCTTGGCTAAAAGCCTCGCTAAGTTCGCAACCAAATGCCGCGGTAGCACTTACAGCCTCAATTAACCAGTTAAGCTCGGCGTCCGTATCGGTGGCAAAGCGATTAATTGCCACCACAACGGGAATTCCGTAACGCGCTACATTGTTGATATGCCAGTTTAAGTTGGCAAAACCCGCCTCGAGACGGACTTGGTCTGGTACATTAATATCCGCATCGGACGTTAGGCCACTATTGGCCTTAAGTGCTTTCAAAGTGGTCACTAATACGGCGGCGCTCGGGGTTAATCCCGACTGACGCGCCTTGATATTACAGAACTTTTCAAAGCCCATATCAGAACCAAACCCACCTTCGGTCACCACAAAATCGGCTAACTTTAACGCAATATCATCGGCAATCACCGATGAGTTGCCATGGGCGATATTGGCAAAGGGGCCCGCATGAATAAGACAAGGAGCACCGTTTAAGGTCTGCATTAAAGTGGGTTTTACCGCCTCCGCCATAATCGCTGTCATCGCACCTGCGACACCAAGATCTTGCGCGCTAATGGTTTCCCCTTGACGATTAAGGGCTAGCACTAACTTACCTATACGTGCGCGCATATCCGCCAGATTGCCGCTCAGCGCCAGAATCGCCATTAACTCTGAAGCGGCAGTAATATCAAATCTTGAATGATAAGCAGGACCGTTGTTTTCACCCAATCCCACCTCAATTTCCCGCAAGCAACGGTCGTTATGATCAACCACCCTGTGCCAACGAATACCCTTAGGCTCAATATCTAAATACCTTAATCCCGATTGACGCTCATATTCCGCCCGCCCCAAACGCGTCTCATGGTAAAGCCGAGAAGCAATCGCCGCTGCACCAAGATTATGTGCGCTACTCACAGCATGAATGTCGCCTGTTAGGTGCAAATTCAGCTCCTGCATGGGCACCACTTGGGCGTAACCACCGCCTGCGGCGCCACCTTTCACCCCAAATACAGGCCCCATACTTGGCTGGCGAATACAGGCACAGACTTTGTTGCCGAGCGCCTTGAGCGATTGCGTTAAACCAATAGTCGTCACGGTTTTGCCTTCACCATGGGGCGTTGGCGTCACTGCGGTCACAATAATCAGCTTCCCCTTTGGTTGCCCGGCTAAGCGCTGCTGTACTTGTGGCTCCACCTTAGCTTTGGTATGACCAAATAGCTGCATCTCTTCGGGCAACAACCCAAACTCTGCACCAAGTTGTGCGATATCTTTTAGATGCGCGCGGCGCGAAATCTCCATATCGGTTAGCATGGGTAATATTTTCCTCTGGAACTTTGGTATACAAACTTTTATAGGAAATGAGTATACGGAACAAAAGCGTGCAAACAGTTTGTATCAGCCACCGCTGATTGAATATGGCGGATAGTAGGTGATTAGCTTTAAGATATATAGCCATCGAAAGGGTTAATGAGCGATTCCTTAATCTGCATCAAATAAATAGACCAAGGCCCTTCACCCTACAAAATACAGATTCCCAAAAGAGAAACAACATGAACGGATCCCCTTTTACTTTTTCAGAGTTTGTTGCCGGCTTTTGGCGAATGCACAGTTGGCAAATGTCACCCGCCGAGCGACTTAACCTGATAGAACAATATTTAGACCTAGGTGTGACCACTATGGACCACGCCGATATTTACGGCCAATACCAGTGCGAAACCCTGTTTGGCGAAGCATTAGCGCTAAAACCAGCATTAAGACAGCAGATGCAATTAGTGAGCAAATGCGGCATAAAACCCGCCTTCAATTGCCGTCCCGAGCGCTACGTGAACCATTACGACACCTCCAAAGCGCATATTATTGCCAGCGTGGAGCAATCACTAAAGTCGCTTAAAACCGATTATTTAGATCTGTTGCTGATCCACAGACCCGATCCTTTAATGGATGCCGATCTAGTGGCCGATGCCTTTGCTGACTTAAAACAAGCAGGGAAAGTGCAACATTTTGGGGTATCTAACTTCACCAATGCGCAGTTGTCATTATTGCAGTCGAGATTAACTGAGCCCTTAGTCACTAATCAGCTGGAGATCTCTCCGCTAATGATGGCGAGTTTACACGATGGCAGTCTCGATTTATGTCAGGAGCGGCGCATTCGGCCGATGGCTTGGTCATGTTTGGGCGGCGGAAAAATCTTTGACAATAGCCATCCACAGGCCATTCGCTTGCAACAAACCTTAGCAGTCATCGCCGATGAGATTGGCGCCCAAGATATCAGCCAAGTGATTTATGCTTGGGTGCGGATGTTACCGAGTCGACCCGTACCGATTATTGGCAGTGGTAATATCGCGAGGATAAAAACCGCGGTGGCCGCACAGACGCTCACATTAGACCGGCAGCAATGGTTTAGTATCTGGCAAGCATCAACCGGACACAGCGTGCCTTAACCCCCGCAAATCCCCCTCAAACAACACCAACAATAACGGCGCACTTGGCGCCGTTATCTTGATCCTGCTTAAAGCTGAACTTCACCACTGAGGTGCGGTCTGCGACCTTTACTGTCTCGCAGCTCAAACACCCACTTGTCTGGCGACTTTTCGTAACCAAATCCCACTTCGGCAGGCATCAGTAACGGCAGCTTAAAGGCAACATCAACCACAAAGGGGCGCTCACCAATCTCAGGCATCAATTCCGCTAAGCAGCGCGCCTTAGACCACATACCATGGGCCAGCACTCGGTCAAAACCAAAACGTTTCGACAACACGGGATGCAAGTGGATCAGGTTATAGTCACCCGACGCTTTGGCATAACGACGACCTAAATCTTCACTCAACTCCCAAGATTGAGGCGAGTCCCAGGCCATTTCAAGTGCCTTTGGTGGACGAACGCGACGACCGGCAGTCTCTATGCGATAGAGGTAAGTCGACAGCGATTCCCACACCAATTCTTCGCCCACAAAGGCCTTAGAAACAAACTCAAACTCTAAGCCCGAATCGGTTTCACGGCTGGTTGTTAGCGCGCATTCCAGGGAAAACACGTCATCGACCGTTGTCGGGCGATAGACTTGAATACGGTTCTTTAAATGGATCATCCCAAGTAACGGGAAGGTAATGCCATCATGGGTAAAAATCACCGCGTGCAGGCGAAATGCCATCACATAAAGGTAGGTGGGAGGTAATATTTTACCGTCGAAATCAAAACCACACACTTGCGCATATTGGCTGACTTTTGCCTCGGACACCTTCACATTGGGCGCGCTCACCTTGATATAAGGCAGCGGCTGTTGATCCCAACCGGGTTTACGGCCAAAGAAAATCTTGCGATAAAGAGAAAACAGCGACGGCATCGCGTTCAATTCAACACAATATGCATTATTCAAGTCTGAGTACCTTTTAATTAACTATCCCTATGCACGGATAGCCAGCAATACCCCCGAACAGATGCATAACATCTGGAAAATCAAAAAATCACGAGTGTAAAACAGGCAAAACAGTGTCTTAAAAGGGCTGATGCTGACTCTCCGAATGGACAATTATACCCAAACAACCTGAAGATGAGGATTCAGCGGGAATGTAACGCTCTTTAGGCAAGGCCATCTATTGCTCCTGCATAAATGGCATTCACGCCTTCCATGGCGCTTGCGGTTATTTGCGGACCTAGTGGACTAAGTTAAAAATAACCAACACAGCATAAAGAGCGTTAAAACCCGCCGAGACGGAGCGCCTAGGGCACTCCACTTCGGTGTTGCATCAATTCACAAGGTGTTCACATTCCTTCATTGATGCGCCTTGAATTGAAGCCCCCTAGACGCTCTGAAACTCATATCTTCAGGTCGCTTGGGTATATTAGAGTCAGGTTTATCGAAAACGGCATGATTATACCCTAGAGGATCGAGTTCTGGGTATCCCTAAGTAAAGTAGGATTTTTTACTACCTTTAAAATCAAAAAGTTACACTAAACCCCTAAAGCAACAATCATCGCAGCTACAGGAAAAGTGCGAAAATATGCCGCCTGTGCGACACTATCGCCCCCAGTCTTTAACTTAGTTAACCCGTGCAAGATAAGAATTTCGATAAACTCGCGCAAAAATTCGCGAAGAATATTTATGGCACGCCTA
Source organism: Shewanella sp. MM_2022_3 (assembly GCF_022557375.1). NCBI lineage: Bacteria > Pseudomonadati > Pseudomonadota > Gammaproteobacteria > Alteromonadales > Shewanellaceae > Shewanella > Shewanella sp. MM_2022_3. The sequence continues at coordinate 5,290 of NZ_JAKZGV010000011.1, read as the reverse complement.
AAGGTGAAATCCGTGCTGCCGTGCTATGGCGCGATCTTGCTCCTGCATTAGCGCAATTTGGCGATAAAAAATTACGAATTTTAGATGCCGGCGGCGGTTTTGGTTACTTCAGCCAAAAGCTAGCACGTCTCGGACATGAAGTCGTACTGTGCGATATTTCCGCCGAAATGCTCGCCCAAGCGAAAGAGCAAATCGATGCCAGCGACACGCCATTGGCCATCAGCTTAGTACATTCGCCCATTCAAGCCTTATCGATTGCTGAACATGGCATGTTCGATCTTATCCTTTGTCATGCCGTGGTTGAATGGCTAGTCGATGCCAAGACCACCATGGAAGGCTTATTGACCATGCTTAAGCCCAATGGGCTGTTTTCGCTGATGTTTTATAATAAAGAAGCGATGCGATTCCATGCGCTCGTGTCGGGTAATTTCGACTATGTGGCCGCCGATCTAAAGGTGAAGAAGAAGGTACGCCTCACGCCAACGCACCCGCTTTATATCCATGATGTTAAACAATGGTTTGCCGAATGGCACATGACCCTGCAGCGCGAGTCGGGCGTGCGAGTGATCCACGATTATTTGAAAAAACAGCAAGCTGCGGATTTTGACTATCAAAAACTGCTGGCGATGGAGCTCGAATATTCCCAACGCGAGCCCTATATTTCGCTCGGTCGTTATGTGCATTTTTTAGGGCAAAGCGCTGCAACGTCCCAAGCATCTGAGTAATATCGCGAAATAATACAGGACGCCTTGGCGTCCTGTATTATTAAATCACCCGATGATTTGCTCCTAACTCAGTGCACCAAGTGCGTTAAAACTCAGAGTCCCAAGCACAATCCCAGTCAAATCACTAAATATCAGTATGATCAGTCACATTGCTCACGCCAACAGGCGGTTACTGTCGCGCCCTTCTGCTTAAGGAGTTGCACCACACTCTTATCGCCAACCACATGGCCCGCTCCCACCACTACAAATAAAGGCTCGCTATCAGTTACTGAACCCATCAATCTTATTATCCCATCAGCCATGACTTTATTACGCTGCCAGAGAATTTTATCCAGCATCTGTGTATCACCCTCGCCACCCAGTTGCTCCTGCATTAGCGTATCCAGCGCGGCTTCATCACCACTGCGCCATGCATCAACCAGTGAGAGCAGCTCAGCATCCGGCGCATCAATAGCTTCACGTACCATTGCCCACTGGATTTGACTATCGAAGGAGGCAAGTAATTGAAACTGTGACTCAGCCGTCTCTAACTCATAAACAGGCTTATCCCCGCGCCCAAGCAACTGCATGTCGACACCATAATCGGTGCTAAAACCTAAGCCATTGTAGCGTAATAGATTAAGTTGAGATGCCTGTAGCCAAGGCGCGAAAGCTTGAATTGACTGACATAAACTCGCTTTATCCCCACAATATTGGTTCATTGTAGTGACTGTTTGTTTATCTCTACTTTGCCAATCAAGCCCTTGCGCTGAATTTGCCATACCGTATTTTTGCAATAAGGCGCGGCTATCAACCTTATTCATATCGATTTCGACAACAAGTCCTTTGGATTTGGCGAACGCCGCCTCAACTTGTGCAGGCATAGGATAAAAATCAGCACGACCAATATGAATAGAGCCCAGCAGATAAGCTGATTTCCCCTGCCATTGCACACGATAAAATGGCGGTTTATCCGAAGGTGCAGCCCAAGTTATCCCACTTGCAAACAGCGTAACACTTAAGAGTACGAGTAATAGTCGCCACCGACTTGTTGCCATATCCTTTGCCCCTTATAATTCCTGCAAATTTTGCAATGAGACGCTGTTATGCCACACACTAAGGTTATAGAGCAACTGAAAGAAAATCTTCAAATCGCCTATCGCCAAGCCATCGATGCCGACGCTAAGTTAGATGAATTGAAAAAAGCTGGCCATGGAAAATTCACGAGTATCTTTACAGCCGAACAAGGGTTTATGGTTTCAAGCAATCGCTTTTTGCCATACGTGCAAGAACTGGTCGATGACTTAACTAAATTGCAGCAACACAGTAGCCTTGACCCCGTCGCACTCGAAACCTTAGTGCGTCAACTGGCCGCGCTGCTGCAAACGCTGCACGCCTTTAAAAAGCAAAGTTAATTCCATTTCCACGAGTGGATTTTCAGCCGCACAAATTGTCATCATTTTGTCATTTCTAAGTCATAGACTCCGCAAACATTGTTGCGGGGGCAGAAGTAATGACGAGTTTAGATCTAGCACAAGAGCTTGATAAGATAATTGCGAAGGGGGCAATCAGCCCCCTATTTCAGCCCATTTTCAATATATTGGAACATAAGATCCACGGCTTTGAGGCGCTCAGTCGTGGGCCAGAACACAGCCCACTTTATTCACCCGTTCCCCTCTTTAAAACCGCCGAGCATCAAGGCAAGTTGAGTGAGTTAGAAACCTTATGCCGCCGTATTGCGCTGGAGCAATTTAAGCTACGTCAGTTTCAAGGGCGCTTGTTTATCAATATTTCCCCAAAAGCCCTGCTCGATCCGGCTCACCCTAAAGGTATGACGCTGCAACTGTTGCAACAACTCGGGATTTCACCCTCACAAGTGGTAATTGAGCTGTCGGAGCAATATCCCGCCGATGACATTGATTTACTCAAATCTTGCCTGAATCACTATCGTAGCCAAGGATTTATGACGGCTATTGATGATTTAGGTGCAGGCTATTCGGGTTTACGGCTGTGGTCAGAGTTATCCCCCGACTATGTAAAAATCGATCGGCACTTTATCCACCAAATTGATTCGACCCCAGTTAAACAAGAGTTTGTGCGCTCGATTGTCGAACTCTGTCAAAGCCTTACTTGTAAAGTGATTGCCGAAGGAATTGAAACCCAAGAAGAACTAGCCGTACTTAAGCAGCTAGGAATTGTTTATTGCCAAGGTTATTTGCTTGGACGTCCAGAGGCACAACCAAGTCGCGCAATGAAAGCGACCTTAGTCCCTAACAACACCCAAATTCAGCCAAGATATAGCGAATCCGCTGAAAGCCTCTGTACCAGTGCAATAACAGTGGTGCCGACACTCAAGCTGAAGCACCTAAGCGACACCTTTAGCGCCCAACCCACCTTACAAGCTGTCGTTGTGGCGCAAGATCAACTGCCGCTGGGGATTATTAGCCGAGCAACTCTGCTCGAACTTTTCAGTACCCCCTATGGTCGGGCGCTTCATGAAAATCATGCGGTTAGCGAGGTGATGGATCACCAAGTGCTACAAATTGAAGCTAACGAACCGCTCTCCATTGTGAGTCAGTTATTGACCTCGGAGAGCGCCAATACCGTCGCCCAGCAATTTATTATTCTGCGCCGTGGCAAGTTGCTCGGCATTGGCCACACCAAAGATTTGCTCCAGCGGATCACCGAGCACAGGATCAAGATGGCAAGACATGCCAATCCCTTAACTGATTTACCCGGTAATGTGCCGATCCAAGAAGAACTAAAACGTCTCAGAACTCAGCAAAAGCCTTTCTACTTGGCCTATTTTGACCTGTGTCAGTTCAAGCCTTACAACGATATTTACGGTTTCTGCCGCGGCGATGAGGTGATCTGCGAGGTCGCCAATCTATTAGTGAAATACAAGACGGACAACTGCTTTATTGGCCATGTGGGCGGCGATGACTTTGTGGTAATCAGCACCTGCAATCAACTTATCGATCGTTGCCAACGGATATTGACGGATTTTGAAACCAATAAACCTCTCTTCTATAGTGCCGAACATTGGCAAGCCCAAGAGATGCTGGCAGATGACAGGCAAGGACAAGCTTGTTATCACAAGTTGATCAGCCTATGCGTCGGCGTACTCACACCAGCCCATACCTTTAACTGCAATGAACACAGCCTATCGACCTTAAGTGCCAAGGCAAAAAAACAGGCAAAATCCGCAAGTAACGGATTTTGCCTGTTAGAAGAACGAGAAGAGACTCTTCAAGCCTTGAGTGCTTAGATGGGAATAATGCCTACAACTTAGGCGCAACGGTTTTTTTCAACCAATCGCTGAGCATTTTTGTTTCATACATAAATGGCTTATCATTCACTGACTGAATGCCGGACATAAAGCCCATGTCGGAGAGTTTTTCATCCCCCGCGATGATCACTTTGTCATTTTCAAGCACTTGATAACTAAAGGTTATACGGGGTGGATAAAGATCTTTTATCACCCGTAAATCATCAGCTGTCGCCCCAAAGGTTGGACGCATATCGCCCGCTAAGTCGACATCAGTAACTGTCATCTCCAACTTTTGGTTCGGTTTTAAGACTTTTACGGCTTCTTTATTGATATTGGTGGTTAAGGTATCGAATAAACGCTTTTCATAACGGGACTGAATTTCGCCCGAAGATTTAATATCACGAAAATCTTTTGGATTTTGCCAAACAATCTTCACCACTCCGTCTTCAGTCACAGGGTCAGTTTTCGCCTCATCGGCGGCCCACACACTACTGCAACTCAACACACCGGCGAGTAATAGGAACTGGACTTTCATATTTGCCTCCTAGGCCTAATAGTTTCTGCGTTATACCGTACAAAATCTAACCTGAACTCGAGCTTAATGCAAAACGCTCCCCTTAACAGCACATAATCAGTAAGCTTTTGTATAAATTAGTAAATATGATAGAAAATTTCAGATGATATCGTATCTTTTTGTATCCAATACCCAATAAGGGATAAAGTTATTAATTTGTGACTTTTTAACGCGCATATTACCTAAAAAAGTATTATCCTTCGCACACTGTTTTATGACCTCTAATTAAAAATGAAATTCCCCGTTGTACCTGTATTTGTATTGATCCTACTTTCCTGTTTTGCCAGCGCGATTTGGTTTATCTCCTCAGGGGAGAAAGACACGCGCCCAGAAACTTGGTCATCTTTTATTTATACCCATGGTTATGATTCAGGTAAGTATAAAAAAACTGATAATTTCAATAGCTATGAGGCCTGTCGAGATTTTGCCAAAGAGCAATCATCTTTTTACGATAACGTGCCTTGGGAATGCGGTCTAAAATGTGGTTTTGACTCCCGTAAACAGGGATTTCAATGCCAAGAGATGCGTAACGAGCAGTAAGGTTATGGTTCAGCCAAGGTTCAAGATATCCCAGGTAAGCTTAATTTCTAAGCAATACCTTTGGTTTTGTTGGTCATGGATAATGGAATGGACCCATCCACTTTAAATCGGCCTCGCAATGGGCCACGATGTAGTCGCTAAAACTCATCAGAAAGAGGACGGGTCCACCTATGAAGATTACTACAATCGGTTTAGATATCG